>JAYTSC010000355.1:0-4654 GCA_043745885.1 Bacteroidota bacterium
TTCCAGTAATAACATTCCTGCAAGCAAATAGCCTTTGCCTTTCATGCCATACTTTTTACCAACTTTGTCAGCAGAAATTCCACCCAGTGCACGAGCAAATAGGTTCATCAAACCAAAAATACCTGCCAAAAAACCCGCTGCGGATTGTGATAATTTAAATGAATCCACAAAATGTAAAGCAGCAACATTATCAAAAGTTATTTCCATTCCAAAACATACGGCGTATGCCAATGATAGTGCCCAAACCCTAGTGTCTTTAAGAATGGACCAATCATTTTTTGTTTTCACTTTCTTTACCTTGTTTATTTCATCATAGTTTCCTGCAGGAGTATCTTTTGTATACCTATAATATAAGAATGCCATCACCAATAATAAAATACCCGGTACAATCATCGCATAGCGCCAGGCTTCTGCTTTCGTATAACCGAAGCCAACAATAACTGCGAAGATCACCGGCATCAACATATTAGTAACACCACCGCCGAGGTTTCCCCAGCCACCCGCAACAGCATTAGCAGTCCCTTTTATTGATGGGGCAAACATCATAGATGTATGAAATTGGGTAATGACAAATGATCCTCCAAT
Organism: Bacteroidota bacterium; assembly: GCA_043745885.1. Classification (GTDB taxonomy): domain Bacteria; phylum Bacteroidota; class Bacteroidia; order Chitinophagales; family Chitinophagaceae; genus Sediminibacterium. The sequence goes on from JAYTSC010000355.1 coordinate 586, forward strand.
CATACCAATAGCGAGTCTGAACAAGAGAAAACTGGTGTAGTCCTTTGCCAATCCAACACACATAACCGGAAAAGCACAAATGATAAGTAATAATGTGTAAGTTTTCCTAGGGCCCCATGTATCGCATAACCTACCAATCAACAAACGTGCAAAAATTGTAGCTGAAACCGCAGCGATAATGGTATTACCCACTTGTGCTTTTGTTAATCCAAGGTCTCCTCTAATAGTTGGCATTAATGGAGCTAATCCAAACCAACCAAAAAAGCAAACAAAAAATGTAAGCCAACTGATATGAAATGTGCGCATTTGCACATTGTTAAAAGAAAATATTTTTAATTTGGTTAGTGGCTGATTGTTTTCCGATTGTTGCATAAACTTTATTTGTTGAGTGAAATATGGGAATCGTATTTTATTCACATGTCGTCAATTGAAAACTTATCTATTAACAGATTCAATAACTTATCGTGAATAGACATGTAGATTTCATCGTGAACGATTTGTTTTTTATTCCTTGGCCTATGTAAAGGAATATCCACAATTTCTTTGATAGTAGCTTCCGGCCCATTATTCATCACTACTACTCTATCTGATAGAAAGATGGCTTCTTCCACATCATGCGTAACCATCACAATCGTTTTTTCGCGGTTATCGAGGTTCCATAGTTTTAATAACTCTACATGCATATTACTTTTGGTAAGTGCATCCAGTGCGCCAAACGGCTCATCTAATAAAAGGATACTCGGATTGATGGCAAATGCCCTGGCAATCGCCACACGTTGTTTCATACCACCTGATAAATGGCCTGGCAGTTTATCTTTATGCGGCCAGAGGTTTACCATGGTGAGGTTCTTTTCTATCAATTCTTTTTTCTCTGCTTCAGATCTTCCAGTCAACGCGGAATCTACTGCTACATAAATATTTTTGTAAACGCTCATCCAGGGAAGTAGTGAATAATTCTGGAATACAATTCCCCTGTCTGGCCCCGGTTTGGTTACTAATTTCCCATTTACAAATACTTCACCTGTGGTTGGTGTAACCATGCCGCTAACCGTTCCCATCAAAGTAGATTTACCACAACCCGAGTGGCCGATAAATGAAACGATCTCTCCTTTTTTTACTGAAAGGCTGATATCCTGCACGGCTGTGTAAATACCTTTAGGCGTTTTAAAGCTTACAGTTACTTCATTTATCTCAATACTATTTACTGGGTTCAGAATAGGGTATAATATTTTTTCAGCTTGTGCAATGGCACTTGCTGAAACTGTTTCTGAAAGTATGGTTGGTGTGCTGCTCATATACATTTATTTATGTAGCGGTTGAAAATTTTATTTACAGTTTTACTTATTACAAAGCGTATGTAAACTTTTTTTGTAAGTAAGTAAAACACTTGTCTAACAATAACCCCACGACACCGATAATAATGATGGCCACTAATATTTTTGCCACGCTACCCCCGTTAAACCCTTCTTCCCACACAAAATAGCCCAGGCCAATACCGCCAGAAAGCATTTCACCGGCAACAATTACCATCCAGGCAACGCCGATCGAAAGCCTCAATCCTGTAATCACATGTGGTAACGAAAATGGCAACATGATTTTTGTGAGATAGGTCCACCGCGAAAACCCAAAAGCTTTACTTACATTTTTATGATCCTGCGGAATGGTTGAAATACCAAAAGCCGTATTGATAACAGTGGGCCATAAGGCACAAATAAAAATCATGAATATGCTGGCCGATGGTGAATCATGAAAGATGGCAAGACCCAGCGGGAACCAAGCCAATGGCGAAACTGGGCGCAGCAACTGTACAATGGGATTGAAAATATGCATAACCGTTTTGCTCGACCCCATGATCAAACCCAATGGCACAGCAATTAAACTACCCAGCCCAAAACCAATGCCTACACGGCGCAGTGAACTCAATAATTTTGTACCAATACCTTTTGTATCGGGATCATTTTGAAAGGGGTTCTGCATAACTTCTTTAAAAACAATCCAGGTAGATGCGGGTGACGGGATTTCATTTTTGGTTAGCCGGGAAATAAGTTCCCAAATCCCGCCCATTAAAATCATACCAGCTATAAAATAAATAGTAGCCCATGCTGTTTTTTTGGAAAAAATATCTTTCATAATAAACTAATTAAAAAGTTAGTAAAGAAGACTTGCCAGCAAGCAGCACCTGGCAAATCTTCTTGTGAAATGGATATAGCTATCAAGGATAACAACATTATTTATTTTTTTGCAACACTCAAATACTGCGCCGGGTTAGCCGGATCAAATGACACCGTTTCAAGATTGGTTTTAAACGGTTTCATATCATCAGCCGGAATGGTTATTCCCATGCTTTTGGCTACTTCCGCGTACAAATCATCCATGATTAATTTATTGGCAACTTCTTTATAATTGGGTGCATTTGTAATCATTCCAAACCGCATATACTGCGCCAGAAACCAGATGCCATGGGCATTACGGGGTGCATTTACATTTCCGTTGTTATAAAATAACATGTAATCATCTTTGTATTTTTGCACACCCAGATCACAGCCCAGGTCATTGGAACCCATCAATCTTGCTTCAATAACCGCCAGTGGAGCATTCACATAATTGGGGCGTGTTAAAATTTGTGCTGCTTTTTTCCGGTTGCCCATATCATCTAACCATTTGCAGGCTTCTAAAATCGCTTTCATCACATTCTTCAGGTCTTCCCGGTCTGTTTCTGAAAATGCCTTGTTTACAACCAATGCTTTTTCAGGATGATTTTTCCAGATGTCCTGGCTGGCAATATGTGTAAAGCCAATATTTTGTGAAGCGGCCACACCATTCCATGGTTCACCCACACAGAAACCTTCCATATTATCCACTTTCATATTGGCAACCATCTGCGGCGGAGGGATGGTAATAATACCCACCGATTTTGAATTCACACCACAGGCGGCTAACCAGTTTCTAAGCCAGATATCATGTGTGCCACCGGGAAAAGTCATGGCAAAAGTCACTTCCTTTTTTGCCTGTAATGCTTTAATAGCGGGTGCTACTTTTTTCAGGTCTTTAAATCCTACTGAGCCACAAAAATCTTTTGATAAAGTAATGGCCTGTCCATTGTTATTCAACACCATCGCGATCTTCATTTCAGACCCTGCTTTGCCACCAATACCGGTATACACCGAGAACGGCATAGAGAATAAACAATGTGCCCCATCTAATTCTCCGTTTAATATTTTATCGCGGATAACTGCCCAGGATGCTTCTTTGGTAAGTTGTACTTCTACACCATATTTTGCAAACAGCCCCAACTCTTTGGCCATTACCAGTGGCGCGCAATCCGTTAAGGCAATAAAACCCAGTTTTACAATTTTTTTTCCGGGAGGATTAGCCATAAGCGATGTGCCGCAAATGCAAAGAAGGCAGAAGTATAAAAAAATTTGTTTTGAATATTTAAAGATAGATTTCATATTTATAAATTAATAGTATTAATAATCATGCTTACTGTTTGATAGCAACCGGTTTACTGTAAAAGAAATCGGGTGTGAATTTGATCATCGCATAAAACCAGGTTCCTGTTTTGCGGAAAGTGCTGGCTACCGCATCTGTTGTTGCCTGGCTTTTTGCATAAGGCATACTGTTGGTAGCATTCATGATTGAGTAACCAAATTCTATATTGGTAAACTTGTTCATATTGTAATTCAGCTGCAGGTCAACTTCGGTTCCCAATTTTTTATCAATCACTGTACCATCGGCCCGCTTCATATCTTTATTCAAACCAAAGAAATGCAGATCAGCACCCGCTGATACTGTATTAGTGGCATACTTGATTTTGAAATAAGCGTTGTTTAAACCACCCGCCGGAGATCCTGTTCCTGCATAGAAATAATCCATGTATCCCCAGAATTTATGCGGTGTGCCGTACAATGGATCAAAGCGGTTATTTTTTCCGGAAGGAGTAACTGCATCATTTCCTGATAGCACATCAAAACCCGGTGTAAAACTGAATTGACCTTTTTGATAAGTAGCAGCAATGGTATAATGATAAGCATCCATAGAAATACCATCACGGTCACTACCTGTTTGG
>JAYTSC010000356.1:0-4098 GCA_043745885.1 Bacteroidota bacterium
TTTTTGAAGCCACATCAATATACACAAATATAATTTTTAATACCTGATAAGGATAAACAATGTATTTTGAATCATTTGGTAATAAAGGTGGTAGCAAAAAATCAAAAGAAAACCCTATTCCTGCAAAGATAAATTCTTCAAGTGTAAAAAATAAAGCAGAATATGGTTCAATTTACGATATTATGTTTAAGTTAACTTCAATAAAAGGTTACGAATAATGACGCTCCTGCGAACAAGTTTCCAAGCAAGCAGGAACAACAAAATTTAATTATGCTGCTACAGCACTCATAGGCCTGCATACTTCTGCACACTTGCGACAAGCCTCAGCGCATGTTTTGCAATGTTCGTTTGAATGTTTTTCACATTCAATAGCACAAGCATCACAAATTTCTGCACATTCATGGCAAAAATGTGTTGCATGTTCTCCGCCAATGCTCATTAGTTCTGCTGCAGCGAAACAAACCGTTGCACATTGCCTGTCAAGCTGAATACACTCAACAAGTGCTTTAATATCGCCTTCATGCAAACATTCTGTTGCACAATGATTACATGCTACTGCACATGCTACACAAGCATCAATACAAGATTGAAATTTTTGGTGGCTCATTTTATTTAATTTTAGATTTTTCTTCAGTTAAACTGTTGCCTGTTCTTCAGTTACACTGTTGCCTATTTTTTTGAATAATATTTTGTACAAAATATTCTAAAGATATATAAACTCTGACTTCTGAAATAATATAATAGACACTAATGAAAGTGATTTACAGTATGTTTTTATTAGGCGCAATTAATCAAAAGAGATAATAGTACCCTTATTTGTTAAGCCGCTCGATCCTCCAACATCACTTGTGGAATGCGCTTTTACAACATCTACAGCGCTACGCCCCTTTGAAGCAGCAAGCAAAGCAGATGATTTCGTTATTGCATTGTTTTTCCTTTTTATCAGCAACTTTATCAGGTGTCCTATTCTTTTTGTCTTTTTGATTTACGGCGTGTTTGATTGCCTTTGTAATCTCTGGTTTTAAATTCTATTTTAATACTGTTTTGTTTGCCATTATTTTTATGTTTTACATTTTTGTTTCAATGGCATTAATGTGTATAGTTAAGTTTTAAGGTTTCGCTAAACCGTCTCTAAAATTTTCTTTTGCTCTTGGTACTCATGTGTAGTAATTTTACCTGAAGCGTAACGCTTTTGCAAAATATCAAGAGGAGAATCTTTCTTTTTCATTTGCCCGGGAATATCGTAAGGTGTGGCGAAAATCCAGAATATACATCCAACCCAAATAATCCACCATATAAGGTGCATTCCCCAGTAATGATAAGGATAATAGGACATGATTTTAAATTTTAAATTAGAATATTTTAATTAGAATTAATAAATATTTAGCACGTTATTTTCTTAAGTTATTTTAGTTTTAAGTTCTGAAATGGTATAATTTGTATTATTGAACGCACCCCGAAGTGCATCGATTGTAATCTCCTCAGATGTAGTGATTTTCGCTTCCTTCTTTCCCAAGTCAACAGTTACAGATGTTACACCTGGCACATTAGATAATTTCTGTTTAACTGTTGAAACACAGTCGCCGCAGCTCATACCACCAATATGATAAGTATGTGTGACTGGTTTTTCCATGACTTTTTAAATTTAATTGTTACAAATATTTTACATTCTCAAAATGCTCGTGATAATTAATTTTTCTTTACTAAATCCATTCCGCATTTCGGACATTTTCCAGCTTTGTCGCTAGTAACTTCGTGGTGCATTGAGCATGTGTATACAATTGTCGCATTTTTATTTTTCTTCATTGTTGCGCTTTTCATGCTATTATTCATCATCGAACATTTACCCATTTTCCCACTCATTTCCATACAATCACCTTCTTTCATCATCATCTTTTTACCATCTTTCATAGTACATTCTCCTGTTGTCATACATTTAGTACCATTTTTCATGGTCATGTCTTTTTCCATTGGCATTGTTTTACCATCTTTCATTACCATCATTTTTCCATCTTTCATCATACAGCAATCATTCATCATTGCAGGCTTGGTTTTAGTTTGTGCAAAGGAATTACTTGCTGTAAAGCATAATACCAGCATAAGCATTGAAGCAAATACTGTGACAATTATTTTTTGAATTTTCATCTTTATTATTTTTAAAATTATCTTCAGATGCACTGTTGCCTGATCTTCAGTTTCGCTGTTACCCGAATTAATTAATCTTGTTTCACTAATTCCATTCCACACTTGGGGCATTTACCTGGTTTGTCTGATTTTACTTCAGGGTGCATAGTGCAGGAATAGTTTCCTGCACGTATGTTTTCTCGCGCGCCTTGCTTTACGCTATGAAGTACTAATTCATTTCTACTTTTTTTCATTTTTTAATTTTTAGTACTGGTTAAATATTATTTTTTTACTTTTTCATTCCGTACAATTTCCACCGAACATTTTGCATGAAGTGCCACCGACTGAGAAACCGAACCCAGCAAAAAACCTGCGACAACTCCGTGGCCATGAGAACCCACAACAATTAAATTGGCAGCAAATTTTTCAGCTTCTTCCAGAATAACAACCTTTGGAGGACCTTCAACAACGGTAGTAGAAATAGAAAGTTTTGGATTTATTTTACGTAAAATAGTGGCTGCATTTTCGGTGGCTGCCTCAGCTGATTTTTGTAAGCGCTTGTCTGTTTCAGCATTATATTCGTTCATTGCACCCATCGTGGAACCATATACCATATAAGATCTTTCATAAGCAGAAATAATAAGCACTCTCGTTTTGGGGGCGAAGATTCTGCCTGCAAATTGCTTTACCATTGCTTTACTATGTGCGGAACCATCAGTAGCTAATAGTATTTTCATTTGTGAATTTTTAAATTATTAGTAGGAGTTGCAATTTTATTCATTGATTTTTCAATTTTTCCAATGCTATCCTTCATTTTACTCATGAATGATTTCCAATCAGCCTTTCTTTCTGCTTTGTAATCACTTAATAGTTTTTTTAAAGAAGAAAGATTCTTTTCGTGGCTTGATTTCTTTTTTTTAGAATTAATTTTTAATTTTGTTTTTTGTAACATTTTTTTTAGTTTTAAATATCAAAGTTCTGATTTTCTATTTATTATTAAGGTATGATAATAGTTACCAATGAAGGTACCGATTAGTCACCCGATAATAAATATGGTTTTCATTTTTGTAACAGAATTAATTCATAGCAAGGTAAATATCTTAAGCTGCTAAGTGTTACACTATAATTTAGTTAAGTTACATGAATCACATATCTTAGAAGATATTCTTTCGCTTTTATCTCAGTTGAATACAAATGAAATGAAAGTCTCAATAGCAGATTGATGTTCACTACTCTTATTAATTTTAATTGATATTAATGAATTATGAATAGGACTAGATTTTACCTGTATATTCCCTTTCGTAAATATAGGAAGCCCTTTAATCTAAAGAATTGAAGCAAATCAAGGCAGGACTTGTTTTTCAACAAGATCTAAATATGTTTTAGTGTACCTCATTAGAAGGACTGCATTTGAAGCCCGAAATAGTGGAACCAAACCAGTTTGTATGAAAATATTTTCCTAACAAGACTATTTGAATTTTACATTTTCATTCCTGCCATCGGGTTGACACCATTCTTAAAAATATATTCACTGTTTATAAGGTATGCACCGCTCGTTACTATTATATCACCTGCCTTAAGGCCTGACTTTATCTCTATGCGGTATCCTGTTTCCATACCTGCTACAACCATTCTGTTTTCGTAGGTATTCTTTGCTGTTTGTATCCATACTGTGGCACCTTTACCATCCCTTAATACTGCATCAACGGGTAATGAAAGCATACGGTGTTTGCGGCTTTTCAAAAACATATAAGCCAACATACCCGGTTTTAGCTGATTGCCCGGATTAGGAATGCTTACTCTAACCAAATTAATTCTTGTATTAGGATTGATTTCAGGATTTATAAATTCTATTTTTCCAATAATTTTTTTGCCGGGGATATCCGGTATCTGTACTTCAGCGATTCCGCTTCTGTCAATTTGTGATAGTTGCGAAGAATACAGTTGTGCTTCTGCCCAAACAGTAGATAAATC
>JAYTSC010000357.1:0-4809 GCA_043745885.1 Bacteroidota bacterium
AAAAAAGATATTCCTTTCCAAGGGGTTTACAAAGTGAAAAAATCAGGGGAGGTAATACTACTTACAGATACATTGACACGACCAAATGGAATTATTCTCATGCCAGGCGAAAAAACTTTATTGGTGGCTAACTCAGATCCAGAGAAACCCAACTGGTATGCATTTGATATCGCCTCAAATGATAGCTTGGTAAATGGAAGAATTTTTTATAGTTGTGTAGGTTTTGATAAATCTATAAAAGGAATGCCCGATGGGATGAAAGCAGATAAATCAGGGAACCTGTTTGCCACAGGACCCGGTGGGATTTGGATTTTTAATAAGCAAGGGAAATTAGCAGGGAAAATAAAATTACCCGATGCAACTTCTAACTGTGCTTTTTCGACAGATGAAAAAACATTGTATATAACCAATGATATGTATGTTTTAAGATTAAAGATGAGATAATAAGATTAGATTTCTTAAAAAAAAATATCGGCTTTGAATCTTAGTGTCAAAATTAAATATCGAAATAATGAAACTATACAAAACCAAATCAGGAATCATTATCGAGAAGGAAAAATGTTTCTATCTTATAAAAGATCCCGATTGGGATGATTTTATTAATGATGACAAGTTGTTTCAGAAAATGGAAGCCTGCTGTAATGCCATACCGGAATTTGAATATTCAATTACCTCTTCCGAAATACTAAAACCGATGGGTAATCAGGAATTATGGGCATGTGGCGTAACCTATTTAAGAAGTAAAATAGGTAGACAGGAAGAATCAAATGCATCAGGCGGAAGTGATTTTTATGCAAAAGTATATGATGCCGAAAGACCGGAAGTTTTTTTTAAATCAACAGCACATCGCGTTGTGGGACATGGCGATAAAGTAAATATTCGGAAAGATTCTGTTTGGGATGTTCCTGAACCTGAATTAACACTGGTGGTTACTTCCTCAGGAAAAATTGTGGGGTATACCATTGGCAATGATATGAGCAGTCGAAGCATAGAAGGTGAAAATCCATTATACCTTCCGCAAGCAAAAACCTATGATGGATGCGCTGCCGTTGGACCTTGTATTTATGTTCCTGAGCATCCCATACATCTAAGTACAGAAATCAAACTTGAAATAAAAAGAAAAAATGAAATTGTTTTTGAAGGCACCGTTACGCTCAATCAGATGAAACGAAGTGCTGAAGAATTAGTCTCATTTGTTTACCGAGAATGTAGGTTTCCAAATGGGTGTTACATTATGACAGGAACAGGAATCGTTCCGGGAAATGATTTTACGTTAAAATCGAACGATGAAATTAATATCACTATTGAAAATATTGGCACACTAATGAATACGGTTCGCTAATTTTTATAGCTATAAATAAAAACATTTACTTATGGGAAACAAATTCTTAATAATCTTTCTCTTTGTAACAACATTTGCACTTACCTCCGGTTTGCCTGTTAAGAATGCAATAATTTTTAAAACCGGAAAAACTGACAGTACACAAGGACTAAAAGATTATTTTGCAAAATACTTTACCATGGGTGTAGCCGTATCTCCGAAGTCTTTAAAAACTGATGAAGCAGGTTTAGTGCTGAGAAATTTCGGAAGTATTACGGCAGAAAATGCCATGAAGATGGGACCCATACATCCAACAGAGAATAACTATTTTTGGAATGATGCAGATTCTATTGTGGCATTTGCGAAAAAGAATGGGTTAAAAATTCGTGGACATAATTTATGTTGGCATAACCAAACACCCAGATGGATTTACACAAACCCTAACGGTGATACGGTTAGCAAGGAAGTGTTATTGAATCGTCTCAGAGATCATATCACCACAGTCGTTAACCGCTATAAAGGAACCATCTATGCATGGGATGTTGTTAATGAAGCGATATCAGATAGCCCTCTAGAATATTTTCGAAATTCTGCTTGGTATAGGATTTGCGGCGATGAATTTATTGCCAAAGCCTTTGAATATGCGCACGCGGCTGACCCTGCTGCTTTACTTTTCTACAACGACTACAATGAAATTAATCCGGTAAAAAGGGAGAAAATTTACAAACTGGTAAAGGGATTAAAAGAGGCAGGTGTTCCTATTCATGGCATTGGCCTGCAGGGACATTGGGCAATCAATGAACCTTCAGCGGAAGAATTAGATAATACATTACGCAAGTTTGCTGGACTGGGATTGAAGATACAGATCACGGAATTAGATATTTCTGTTTACAACAAAGAACACAACTCGCGAGAAAAAAAACAGGAAGATAGTATGACTGATTTTACACCTGATAAAGAAAACAAACAAATAGCAATGTATCAAAGATGCTTTACTGCATTTAAGAAATATAAAAAATCAATCTCCGGTATCACATTCTGGAACATTTCAGACAGAAGTAGTTGGTTGGATAATTTTCCTGTAAGAGGCAGAAAAGATTATCCGCTTTTATTTGACATGAATTTGCAACCCAAAAAGGCATTTTGGGAAGTAGTAAGTTAATGCTACAGTTTACGACTGTATATAATTCTGCAAATGTGAAATGGTTTCTTGTTGGTTACTAATTGTTTCAGTAACCACATCATTTATGGATATGATTCCAACAGAGAGTCCATTTTCTATTACAGGCAAATAACGAATATGCCTATCAGACATTAGCTGCATACAAGCTTCAACAGTATCCGTAGGAGAAACAGGAGGAAAGTCTCTGGTCATTATCTCTCCAACAGGTGTATCGCTTGAATGCCTTCCCATTAAAATTACTTTCCGCGAATAATCACGTTCTGTCATGATACCCAGGAAGGTTTCATCATCCATGACCACAACAGAACCAATATTCTGTGCAGACATAATTCTTAAAGCCTCCATTACAGAAGTAGTGGGGGGTACAGTGGTAACACGATTACCTTTTCTACGAAGTATATCACTAACCTTTCTCATATGGCTTGATTTAAGCCTAAGTTAAATAATTTTCCTTGGACTTACAAATTGTTGATTTTTTAGACAAAAAGAAGTTCAAAAGTTGAAAAACTGCGCTTTTTGCTCAATTTCCTCGTTTTTTCAGCTATTTCGAAAATTATGGAAAATTTAATATGCAATCTGTATGAAAACTAGTTGGTGTTTCTTAATTTAACATTTCACTTTTCTAAAAACTAAATAAATGAAAAAAATCTTCCTGGCACTCACTGCTGTTCTATTCATAGCAACTGCCTCAATTTCACAAGCAAAAAAATCAGAAAAAGCGCCTGCTGCAAAATTTGCTGAAGTAAAAAAGGTTGAGCCTGCTGCTGCAGCAAAACCAAGTGCCGGGCCTACTAAAAAAGATGGTACACCTGATCTGCGTTATAAAGAAAATAAGGCTGCTGCAAAACCCGCAACCGGACCAACTAAAAAAGATGGCACACCCGATTTGCGATACAAAGCAAATAAAGAAGCTCCTAAAAAGAAGGGATAACTTTATTATTCAATACAGTTTAATCATTGCGGGACAATTTTGTTCCGCTTTTTTTATTGGAATGGCCTACTAGATATCATTTGACTCCATTCAATATTCAATAATTTTGCTTGATCATTCTTAATTCTTATCTTCCAATTTTTTAGCAATAGACTTGGCTGCAATCCACCCACTAGTCCAAGCATTCTGAAAATTAAAACCACCTGTGATCCCGTCAATATCCAATACTTCTCCGGCAAAGAAAATTCCGGGTTGTAGTTTACTTTCCATAGTATTAGCATCCACTTCAGAAAGTTTAATTCCCCCGCAGGTAACAAATTCTTCTTTAAAAGTGGTTTTACCTTTGACCAAGAATTCCTGGGCAGTTACATTTTTAATTATTTTGTTTTGCTGTATTGTGGTCATTTCAGCCCAACGAGTATCCACTGGTATTTCACAGATATTGATTAAGTAGATCCATAATCGGTTTGGCAACCCAAATGGGTTTTTACTTCCCATTTTCTGACCTGCATATTCATCTCTAAATGAAGGCCAATCGTTACGTAAATCTTGTTCCCGATAATTGGGTAACCAGTTTACTAATAAAGTAAAATGATAATTTCGGATTGCCAGTTCTCTTGCACCCCAGGCTGATAATTTTAATACCGCAGGTCCACTCATTCCCCAATGCGTAATTAGCAAGGGTCCTGACTCAGACAATTTACTACCAACCACTTTTAAAACCACTTTTTCAACACTTACCCCCATTAGTTCGGTTACAGAATTACCGGGCATATTAAAAGTAAATAAGGATGGTACCGGTTCCTCAATTGTATGCCCTAACTTTCTTAGCCAATCGAACATCGATGATTTTGGGTAGCCGCCGCAAGCGATACAGATGAAGTCTGGAGTTAGGAGTCTGAAATCTGAAGTATGAATAATAAATCCATCTACTCCAGACTCCAGACTCCTAACTTCAGACTGAATTATAATCTTAACTCCATATTTATCTGCTTCTTTTAATAAGCAATTAATAATAGTTTGTGAATCATCAGTTATTGGAAACATTCGCCCATCAGATTCCGTTTTTAACTGAACGCCTCTTTCTGCAAACCATTCGATGGTATTTTGGGTATTAAACCAATGAAAAGTTTTTTTGATAAAATTTTGTCCGCGGGGATATTTTTTTGTCAGTTCCGGAATTTCAAAACAAGCATGGGTGGTATTACATCGCCCTCCCCCACTTACTTTTACTTTTGAAAGTAGCTTAGTAGATTTTTCAATGATGGTTACTTTCAATGAAGGGTTTAATCGGGCAGCATTAACGGCACAGAAAAAACCGGCTGCACCTCCTCCAATAACCAGTAACCCCCCGGCCCCTGACTCTTGCGCTAA
>JAYTSC010000358.1:0-2438 GCA_043745885.1 Bacteroidota bacterium
TTGGTACGTTCCTCCTATCATAGTGAAAAACATGTAATCGCCGGCTGGGGCCGTAAAAAATGGGAAGAGGAAAAAGTAGTACAACCAACCATAGCCTAAATTTATTTCATGTGATTTCTTCAAATGGAAAACAATTACTTCTAATTTTTCTGATTTGTCCGATACTTTTATTTGCCCAAACTAAATGGGTATGTGTGGATTCTTTATATCAACCGCTTCCTTCAACGGTACATGTTTACTATACCAATGACAATATAGATGGGAAACCAAATATTGCTTATTATGTTACCGCCGAATTAAAAGATAAAAAACTCGATTTCACTACACAAATAGGCAATGGAAAACGGTTAACACCCAATCAATATTTTAACCAAGAACAAAAACCACTGCTGGTAATGAATTGTACTTTCTTTGAATTTGTTCACAACAGCAATCTGAATGTTGTAATTAAAGACAGTAAATTACTTGCCTATCAATTGCATACGATTGCCGGTAAAGGAAAAGACACTTTAACTTACAGGCATCCCTTTGGGAGCGCCTTGGGTATTTCTAAAAGCAGGAAAGCAGATATTGCTTGGTTGTATACCGATTCTTCTGAAACTTGGGCATTAGCAAGTCAGACTGTAATGAATGCATTGCAAGATTCAACCCCTAATCACACTAAAAAGGAGATGTTACAATCCGGCTCATTTAAAAAATGGAAGGTAGTAACAGCAGTGGGTGGGGGTCCTGTATTAATTCAGAATGGGGAGATACAGATTTCTAATAATGAAGAATTGAAATTTGTAGCCAAAGCCATTAATGATAAACATCCACGCACTTCAATGGGCTATACTGCTGATGGTAAATTAATTATGATGGTGATGGAAGGTCGTTTCCCGGGTAAAGCAGAAGGGGCTACGTTAACGCAAGAAGCAATGCTGTTGAAGGAAATTGGTTGTGTAGAAGCTTTGAATTTGGATGGAGGCGGAAGCAGTTGTTTACTCATCAATGGCAAAGAAACCATTACCCCTAGCGATAAAGAAGGGCAACGACCTGTGCCTGCTGTTTGGATGATTAAAGTGAAATAGTAACCTCATAAATAAGAGAAAGATGCAATGCAAATTTGGACAAATCAGGATTTACATTCTCGAATTGGCCAGATATAGAAAATGTATGAATACGTTTATAATGTATTTTATTAGCGGGATAATGCAAGTAATAGAATAGAGAATTATTGTTTATAAAGTTTATAGGATTTGTAGATATTTTTAAAATAGTAAAAGTATATGAAGAAATTTGGTATTGTTATTTTATTTGCTTTAGCTACTATTAAAGGATATTCTCAAACCCCGAATACCGATAGTTTGTGGCAAAAAGTACAAATCACTAATAATGATAGTTTAAAATTTAAATTATTGCAAGATATTAGTAATCATTGTTCTTCTTCAATTGAATTGACTTTAATATATGCAAAAAGAGAACTAACATTTGGCGAAAAGCACAATGATCAACCTTGCAAGGCTTTTGGATATATGTTATATGCATTTTTATATAATCGGCTTGGCGAATATATAAAAGCACAAGAGGCTATTATAAAAGCCTCAATAATGACAGAAAGAATGCCTAATAATGAAAATTATGCTGCGGTTTTATTAAATCTTAAAGGCACAAATGAAACAAATACAACTAAAGCAATTCAATTTTTACAAAAAGGATTAGCTGTTTGCAAGGACGATTTTAGGAAAAGTGTTTTATTGTATAATTTGGCTTCTAGATTTTATTCATTAAAAAAAAATGACTCAGCTTTGAGTTATGCGCAAAAGTCGAATGAGCTAAGAATTAAATTACATGATTCTTTATCAGTTTTTATCCCAGTAATTTTTGGACGAATTCATTTAAGTTTAAAACAGCCTGATATTGCTTTGGCCTATTTTAAAGAAGGTGTTTCCATCGCTGAAAAGGATAAAGAGTTTAAATCTTATCAAGTAGCCTATTTTGGAATGGTAACTTATTATACTTCACAAAAAAAACAAGATTCAGTAATTTCCTATCTTAAAAAGATTTTTACTTTTCAATCACCAGAATCATACTCCTCAAAAGTTGGTGCAGCAGAGTCCATCTATCGTTATTATTTAGAATTAGGTAATAAAGACAGTTTAATTAAATATTTACTATTCACTAAGACAGGAAATGATAGCCTAAGAAGTACAAGAAAAATCGAAGAACTTCAACAAGCTAAAATTAGAGAAGAGTTACGACAAAGTGACTTAGCAATTTCAAAAGAAGAAGAAACGACAAATCGCAACCATAACATTCAACTCGCTTTCATTGCCGTTGGTATTTTATCAATCATCATCATTTTCTTGTTGCTGAGTAATAGTTTTATCGTTAGTCATAAAGTGGTGGGCTTTTTAAGCGTATTAGTTTTATTAGTAGTATTTGAGTTCATTAATTTA
>JAYTSC010000359.1:0-8101 GCA_043745885.1 Bacteroidota bacterium
TTCCATACTCGATACGCCTGAATGTATAATCCTGAATCCCTGAATAGTTACCTCTGAAGATTTTATGGATATGATTTCATATTTGTATTCGCCGTCAATAATGGGGTATCCAACGCCAAATAGAATAATGGGTTTGTTGATCAGCAAGTTTTTTTCAAGATACCTTCCTTCAAACACCTTTACTGTGTCACCATTTTTCGCTGTTTGAATGGCTTCACGAATAGTTGAATAATTTTTACCTTTTCCCACAGTTACTATGCTAGCCTTAACTAAAAATAGTAGGCACAATTGAAATAATATGCAAAAGGAATATCTCACTTGTTAATGATTTTCTCCCAATGAGTTTCAGTTCCCTTATATTTTTCCTGGATTCTATTTAGACTATCGGGTGAATTAAAAGCGGCAAGGTTTCCACCCATGGGTCCACGTAAATTATCACTTTGTAATAGCAATGCAGTATTTGCGTTTAGTAATTGATGATCATTACTGTAATTTGTTAGGTAGGTATTTTTTATTTCTGTTGCATTTAATTCCTTTGTTTTTAAATAGGAAAGCAAACAATAGCTATCATCAAATTTATAGACCCTTCCTTTTTTGGTAACCAATTCGGCTCCATATCTTACATCACTAATGTTCATTTTACAGAAATAACAATTGTCAATTCCCGGTTTGATGGGCTCTGCTCCTGTGCTACAAGAAGTTAATAGGGTTGCAAAGAAAAAAATAAGCAATCGGGCGGACACTTCAGGTATTGTAAATTTCTTTAATTGCTTCCAGGTTAGCCAAACACAGAAAGCTGATAGCAATCCTACAACGATAAATATCCAACCACCTATATCAGGGATAGAATATGCACCAAAATTCAGTAACTGTTTAAAGCCAATTAATGGTGGCTGATAAGCCATTCCAGGTACAATGATGGCTGCATCCGGGTTTAAATCATGACCATAATTATATTCCCAACGCCAGAAGTCAATCATGGTAATTACTCCAAAAGAAACAAAAAGTATAAAAAAGGCATATAATAATTTTGGCTTCCCAATCAATGCAACCAAAACGGCAAATAGGGCGAAGAATATGATGATATAAGGTAATATAGTAAATTCCAAAAAATCTGAGGCATGCAAAGTTTTCATGCCGATATAATGATTCAACCCATTGATTATATCTACATTACCTCCCAGTTTGCCTGCAAAAATTAGTAAGCTAAGACCTTCCGGATATTGTGGGGCACTCAATTCTATACGCCAAAGCGGTACATAAATAACGACGGCTAATGCTGCTGCACATAATAACGTGAATACCCTTACTGTTGCTGACAATTGATTTTTTTTCATTTGATTTATCACATAGGGTTAAACAAACAAACAAGGACAGGTATTACTTACACCTGTCCCTGTTTTTTAAAGCCCGTATTTATTTTTTTTCAACTTCAGTAGCAGGGGGCAAGTTTTTTCCGGTACTAAAAGTAAGAGGTGTGTTAGAACCTTGTGGTGATACCCTTAGATAGCCAGACATTTCCTGGTGTAATGCACTACAAAAGTCTGTACAATAAAAAGGATACATTCCCGGTTTTTCAGCAATCCATTTTAAGGTTTGGGTTTCGCCAGGCATAACCAAAAGCTCTCCGTTGTTTGCGCCTTTTATCGCAAAACCATGTGGCACATCCCAATCTTGTTCCAGGTTAGTAACATGAAAATATACTTCATCACCGGCTCTGATACCTTCAATATTATCAGGTGCCCAGTGTGAGCGGATAGAAGTCATATAAACATGAACTTTATTTCCTTCTCTAACTACCTTAGTCATTCCTTCACCTTTTGAAACGTATGGATGAAAATTTTCCTCTATTTTAAAGAATTTTAGAGAATTATTTTTTATGATATCTGCACTTACAGCTTGTGCATAATGGGGCTCTCCAATAGTAGGGAAGTCAAGTATTAACTGCATTTTTTCACCACTTATATCAAACAATTGTGCACTCTGTGCTAATTCAGGGCCGGTTGGTAAGTACCTGTCTTTTGTAATTTTATTATAAGCAATTAAGTATTTGGCATTCGGTTTTTTACTGTCACCACCCGGAACACAGATATGTCCGACGGAATAATAAGTTGGTACGCGATCCAATACTTTCAAATCTTTGATATTCCATTTTACTACTTCAGAAGATACAAACATTGAAGTGAAAGCATTTCCTTTCCCATCAAATTCTGTATGTAGCGGCCCGAGACCCGGTTTTTTTACTTCTCCGTATAAAGCTGATTCATATTTGATAACCTGTATGCCATCATAGTCGCCAATAAAATCTTTGGCTGCAATGGCTTTCTGAATTTTATCAAAACTAAATACAGGAATTAACGCAGCTAATTTTCCACTACCTACAATGTATTCACCTGTTGGATCAACATCACATCCATGTGGTGATTTTGGACAAGGAATAAAATAACATAAGTCTTTGAAGTCTTTTGCATCTAAAACAGTTACTTCTGTTTTCATATCAGAAGTTGCAGAATGTGTTTTGTCGTTATACTTGTTGTGTACATATTTAACAGCTTGCTTTCTTCCTTTGCCTGCTTTGATATATTCCTCTGCTTTTTTCCAGTCTACGGCAAGAATAAAGTCTTTGTCACGTTGTGATGCATTTACTTCTAATAAGGTATTCGCTTGTTCTGTATTGTAACAAGAGAAGAAAAACCATCCATGGGATTTCCCTTTTCCTGCATGACTCAGATCGAAGTTTACTCCTGGTAATTGAATTTGAAAAGCGATATCCATATTACCATCGGTTTTAGCTACACTGATAAAACTGAGTGTTCCTTTGAAATTCTTTTTATAGGTATTGATGGGAACGTCTCCATTAACATTATCCGGAGGTACACTGAAACGAGTACCTGCAACCACATATTCTGTGTTCTCGGTAATAAAAGGAGAGCTGTGATTACCGGCACTGTTTGGTAATTCAATAATTTCCGCCGTCCTAAATGTTTTCAAATCAATTCTCGCAACACGGGGGGTGTTATTGGCATTACCAAAAACCCATCTGCCATCAATCTCTCCATTGGTTTGAGATAGTTCGGTATGATGCAAGTCATCCCAGGGAACCATTCCGTGTGAAGTATTTAGCATCGGTTTGGTTTCTTCGCTGTATCCCCAACCCTTTTCCGGGTCTACAGAAAACACAGGAATTACACGTAGTAATCTTCCGGAAGGTAGCCCATATACACTCAGTTGTCCGGAAAATCCACCGGATACAAAATTGTAGAATTGGTCATACTTTCCCGGAGCTACATAGGCTTTGGCGGCAGCATCGGCACTGATTGCATCACCAACATTTTTTGGCTTACAGGCGCTAAAGCCCACAACCATGCTAATGAAAACAAATGCAATTGTTTTTAGTTGATTATTTTTCATATGGTAGTTTTTATTTTCAAAATTTTTATTCAATTCCGATTACTTAATACCGTCGTTCTTTCTCATAAATTCATATAATGCTCTTGCATCTGCGTCGGTTAAGTTTTGATTGGGCATTCTTACCAAACAAATTTCTAATTGGGCTTGTGCTTTAGGATCTTTGTTCAGCATTTCATCAGTATTGGTAATAAAATTCATTATCCATGGAGCCTGGTGTCTTGAAGTAACCCCTTTCCAACCTGGCCCCACTAATTTTTCTTCAGTAACCTTATGGCAGCTACCACATTTAACCCCGAATATTTTTGAACCGTTTTCGGCCATGGCATCATCCAATTTGGCAGCCACTTCCACTTCTTTAAACTTTCCTTCACCTCTATTTGGATCGTATGAAGGGTTGCCGTTTGTTGCAGAAGCTCCGGCTCTATTTTCCGACTGATCGGTTGCAGGATGTGAGTTACCACCACCACAGGAAGCTGCAAAAATGGCTAGGATTCCAATAATCATCAATTTTTTCATATTATATGTGTTTTTGGTTATTAATAACTATGCAAGATTACGATTGCGTAGAATCAAATTTTATGCGTTTAATCATATACATGTAATTAATACTAGGAATTGTGTAAAAATTTTAAAAATAAGTACAGGTATCTTGTAAATAGTTAGTGCAGATTATGGTTACATGATTTAAATCATATAATCTACTGTTTATTATCATCTTTTAAGGTGTTGGTTGTCTTTATTTTTATAGACTAGTAAAAAAATCATAAACCATAATTATGTTCATAGATATCAATACATTGTTAGCCTGGGGAGCGACCTATAAAAAAGTTGCTGCCGGAGAAATTATCTTCAAAGAAGGGGGTATTTGTTCATTTTATCACCAACTGGTAACCGGAAGTGTAAGATGGGTGAATATTAATGAAGAAGGCAAAGAAATATTACAGGTAATGGTGGAGGCAGGTGAGTGTTTTGGCGAATTGCCACTTTTCGATGATGGAGTTTTTGCTGCCACCTCAATTGCCAATGAAGATTCAGTCATTATCCGTTTAAACAAAATCACTTTTCATCAATTAATCAAAGATAATCCGCCCATTCATTTTAATTTTTCCAGACTTCTCACTGAGAGATTACGCTTTAAATTTTTAATTGTAAAAGAACTCGCTAATCATAATCCCGAACATAGCATTAGTTCACTTTTTTCATATTTTAAAGCCTCTCATAAGAATATCTGTCTTGAAAGCAATCGAATTAAACTGACAAGACAACAGATTGCAGATATGACCGGCCTAAGAGTGGAAACCGTTATTCGAACGATTAGAAACATGCACAAGAAAGGAGAACTTTTGGTAGATAAAGGCAAAGTATATTGTTAGATGTGATTTAAATCATACTACTATCCAATCCCTTTCATTTATTTTGCAAAATGAATGGTATGTCATTACGACTTCTTCTCTGGCTTCGGATTTCTCTTTTTAACCTTTTACTGGTGGCAAGCATAGGCTTCATATTACGTTATAAAATTCTGTATTCATTGCTCTGGGTGGATCAAAAACACCTACTGCATGCGCATTCGCATTTTGCGTTCTCAGGTTGGATAACACAAGCCCTTATGGCATTCATGGTGGCACATTTGGGTAAGCAAAATGGTGCTGATATGTTTCAGAAATTCCGCTGGCTGTTGTATGCCAATCTGATAACTGCCTATGGAATGCTCGTAAGTTTTACTTTTCAAGGCTATGGATTTGTCTCGATTTCATTCTCAACGCTTTCTATATTCATTTCGTGGATATTTGCAATAGGTTATTGGAAAGAGCTAAATAAACTATCCAGATTTTTGCCGTCTACTGCATGGCTCAAAGCTGCTCTTCTTTTTAATGCGCTATCGGCAGCAGGCGCTTTTGCTTTGGCATTCATGATGGTAAAAAATATTAACCATTTGGATAGGTATCTCTCTGCAGTGTACTTTTTTCTCCATTTTCAATACAATGGCTGGTTCTTTTTTGCTTGCATGGGGTTATTTATTCAAAAAATTGGTTTTCTGGAAATTTCACAAAAAAAATGGAAACTAATTTTTTGGCTTTTTTCATCGGCATGTATACCCACTTACTTTTTATCTGCCTTGTGGATGCCAATACCGCTTTGGCTTTATTGGGTGGTTATAGGAAGTGCAGTTGCCCAAGTTTACGGTTGGATTATTTTAGTTACATTAATTAATCAAAAGAAAACACAATTGACAGATGCTATAACGAAACCAACAAAATGGCTTTTACTCATTTCCGGGTTTGCTTTGTCTATTAAATTGCTATTACAGCTCGGATCAACCATACCTTCTTTAAGTACACTGGCATTTGGTTTTAGGCCCATTGTAATTGGCTATCTACACCTGATTTTATTAGGCGTAATCACTTTGTTTTTATTGGCTTACTTATTACTTGATCAGAAATTAGCAGACAATAGAACCCTGATTTCCGGGATTGTGATTTTCACAATCGGCATTTTGCTAAATGAAATTTTATTAATGACACAAGGTATTACTGCTATTTTTAATACCATCACACCTTTCATTAACGAGGGTTTGCTTTTTACTGCTGCAGTTTTATTTGCCGGAATGTTAATTGTTAATTTCGGTTTAAAAAAGCAATCCTGATCTAAATCATATTTTACTATCTGGAATTAATTCAACTTTGTAAAAAAATAATATGACAAATATCGCAACTCAAACATTGGCATCAATTGTTACCAACAACAGTCAGGCTGTACCTGTACTTGAAAAATACAATCTTGATTTTTGCTGTAAAGGGAAAAGAACACTTGCGCAGGCTTGTGAAGAAAAGGGACTGATGGTAGATTTGATTTCGCTTGAAATTGAAAGTCAAATTGCGTTAAGACAAGCCGGGCAAATGCCTTTTGAAGAAATGACTTGTGAGCAACTTATCAGTTATATACTCATTCACCATCATTTTTATGTAAAACAATCTATGCCCATTATTACCGGACATTTAGAAAAAGTGGCCAATAAGCATGGAGAAAAACATCCATTTATGGTAGAAGTTTTTCATTTATTTTCTGAATTACAAAATGATATGACGCATCATATGCAAAAAGAAGAAATGATTTTATTTCCAAGAATCAAACATATGGAAGAGATTGTGGTAAATAATAAAGTTGCAGAGATGGATGTTGCCCAGATACAAGGACCGGTTTCTGTTATGATGAATGAACATGATAAAGCGGGTGAATTATTATACCAAATTCGCAATCTCACCAATGGTTATGAAGTGCCGGATGAAGCCTGTACTACTTTTCGGGTAAGTTTGGCTGAATTAAAAGAGTTTGAAGAAGACCTTCACAAACATGTTCATTTAGAAAACAATCACCTGTTTCCAAAAGCGATTCAGATGATGGATAAAATGAACCCTATCGCTGTTAATTAATCAACTGGCATGGTTTCTTCTGCTTCTCCAAATACATAATGATTAAACCATTGCCAATTATGCCATATCGCAGCCAATCTCTCTTTGGGTTTGGTGATGCCATGTCCAAAACCTTTGTAAACGATCAGTTTGGATGGGATGCCTCTATCTTGTAATCCACGGTATAATTCATAAGCATTTGAAATAGGCACACGCTTATCAAATTCTCCATGTTGAATTAATGTGGGGGTTTGTGCTTTATTGATATTTGTCATGGGTGAAGTTTTGGCATAAATATCCATATCCTTCCAGGGTGTTGCTTTAAGGTATTGTCTGGTAAATGGGGTGATGTCGGTACTAACATAATAAGTTATCCAGTTGGAAATGCCTGCACCAACAGAAATTGCTTTAAAAATTGTGCTGTTGGTAGTTAAGAATGCAGAAATATATCCACCCTGGCTCCATCCCATACAACCCATCTTGGCAGTATCTATCATTCCTTTTTGATTTAAAAATTCAATGCCACTCATCACATCCCACATATCGCCAATGCCCAAATTCCGAACATTTAGTGAACGAAAACTTTCACCATATCCTGCACTGCCGCGATAATTAACACGTAATACCATTGCCCCCTTTTCTACCCATTGTATTACGGGGTAAACAGAGCCAGGCGTTGGCTCAGGGCGGTCTGTACCGGTTGGCCCACCATGAATCATTACGAGTAAGGGATATTTTTTTTGCGAATCAAAATTTCTAGGTTTGATTAAAACACCTTCAATAACAGTCCCATCCTTACTTTTCCATTCAATTACTTCATTTACCGGAAGATTCCAACCATTGATTTGCTCAGTCAGGTTGGAAATTTTTTTCAAGTCTCCTTCTAATGATCCTGAATACACTTCATTGAGATCAGAAAAATTTCTTCCCAGGATCGCTACTCTATCGCTATGTTTCGCAAAGCTGATAGAAGCCGGATTGTCTAAGGGTATTTTTAATTCTTTGGATAGTCCGGTTTGAGGATCTAATTGATAAACAGCTGTTTTCATTTTATTAGCTGCAACGAAGAAAATCCCTCTTTTATTCCAAGAAAAAATTCCTTTATTTTCATCTATGTCTCTGCCTATCTCTCTGCTTTTATTTGTGGCTAGATCATAAATAAATAATCGCGAATTTTTAAAAAAATTACTCACTGAATCATCAATTGAACTCCGGTAAATAAAGGATTGTCCATTCGGACTCCATTCTGAAAATGCATCATTGGCAGGATTTGTAAT
>JAYTSC010000360.1:0-1948 GCA_043745885.1 Bacteroidota bacterium
GAAGTTGATTGTTGTCTATTGGAAATTTTTTCAAGGCGCTGTCAACCATTTTCAGTAAATAAAGATCGCCGGCACCCTTGGCATTTAGCATACCCATCAAATAAATATTCCAGGGAAAAAGTTCATCGCGGTATTTAATATAAGTGTTAAAGCCCTTGGTGATTTCAGCTGTATCTTTTCTTTGGGCCTCAATGGCAACAAAAGTTTGAAAATAAGTATTCGCTCGTGGTCGGTTATAAAACGACTTCTTTGCATATTTATCTGCACTATCGAATTTGTTCATTTTAAAATAAACTCCCGCCTTGAGGAAGTCAGTATAGTATACATAGGGATTTGCTTTTTCACCTTTGTTTAATAATTCTAAAGCTTTTTCATAATGCTTGTTCTCATAATAATAGCGACCTAAAATTCCATCAAGGGGTTGTGCAGAGGCAGATAAATTAGGAATGGGGGGGAAGAGATTTTTTACTTCATCCAAGGGAACTTTTAAGGGCTCATTTAATAAGTCAGGGACAACTAAATTTTGTGCAATAAGCGATTGAAAAGTGAAGTAGGTTATATAAATAGCGGGCAGCAAAAATGTAATGGATCCTAGTGCGAATAATGGACTATAAATATCTTGTTGCTCAAAATCAGATTCGACTTGTTTTTCATCTTCTGTAGGTTTGGTTTTATTAAAAGCGGTTACATTTAAAGCAAGGACTAAAGCAAAAAACATTTGCATAACAGGCCTTTCTCCGGGGAAATTAAAAAAAGCATCTGTAAAATAACCGGCTAATGCCATCAAAGAAAAAACAGAAACTAATTTTACTTCTTCCGAAACATGGGATAGCCAGGTTTTAATTGAATAAAAAAACAGACAAATAAATATTCCCAAATATAGTAAACCGCCCGGAATGCCGACTTCAGTTGCCATTTCCAAAAAATCGTTATGTGAGTGAGCGGGTACGTTCAGGTCATTTATGAATTCTTTCTCATAAGGAATTGAGGCCAGTTTCCAGTTGCCGATGCCACATCCCATTATGGGGTGCTTTGTAATATAATCTCCTGCATGTTCCCATAACTTAAAACGATAACTAGATGCATCATTCGATAAACTAATAGCGCCTAATCTTTCTGCCACTGTACCGTACCCGCTTTTAGACTCCTGAAGACTTTGTGCATTGCTTAAAATTAACTGAGAAAGAAGAAAACCCACTATCAAAGGCAGTAATACATAAGATACATGGTAAATTGTTTGTGTTGTTTTTTTATTTTTCAAGTGAAGGAGAAAACAAAAGATAAAATAAAGAAAAGAAACCAATAGTAAACCCAGATAAGCTGAACGAGCATTGATAATTGAAATAGCCAATACACCCATGATAAGGGTAAGGATATTAAACATTTTCCCTATGATTTTTCCACGGTAAATTCCATAAAAACAAAACGGAATTTTAAGTACTAGGCTGGCTGCCATAATATTTTTGTTTCCGGTATTGCCTTTCAGTGTCAGAATCAGTTCAGACATTTCCGTGTTATTAATCCCATCAAAAAAGGTTTTCAGAACATAAATAGATTCCCCTAGCAGGATAATAGTAAGTAGTAGTGCTAGTATTTTAAAGTGATCTATTTTTCCCTTGAATAAAATAGTTAAATTAAGAAAAGCGATGGTAGTAGTTGCCAAGCGGGCATAACATACTAACATTTCTGTTTTATTAAGAGAAAAAAAGAAAGAAATACCCCCATACAACAACAAGGCCAAGTACAAATGAGTGAGACGGTTTTTAAAAATAGATTTAATAACAACTTGGTAATGGGCTTTTTGAATAAGAATATACATAGCCACTACCATATCAAGCACACTCAGGTAAAACCACTGAGGACCCATAATATCTATACTTCCCAACAAAGGAACAAAATGTACCCCTATATATAATATGCAGAATACATAACCCAGGTTATCGACTAT
>JAYTSC010000361.1:0-3298 GCA_043745885.1 Bacteroidota bacterium
TAAGTAAGATTTCTTTTTGCATACTGTTAGGGACTATCCTAAAAAGCAGTTAGAAGTCTGGAGTTAGAAGTCTGGAGTTATTTTTTAACTCCAGACTCCAGACTAAAACGGCAAGTCGTCTACTACATTTTCTGCCGTTGGCGGCATATCGTTGTAATTGGTGTTATCGCTTGCGCTATTGGAAGGATTTAATTTTAAGGTTTCCATTCTCCAGGCATCCAAATTGGTAATATAATTTTCTCTTCCCTCTTTTACCCATTTGGTTCCTTTGATGTTGAACTGAACTTTTACTTCATCGCCCATATTAAAACGATCGGGCATGTTGGTCTTATCCTGAACACATTGAAACTTAACGTAATTGGTAATTACTCTACCTCCAATATCTTCTGTTTTTTCAATCACAAATTCCCGGGTTTTGAATGTTTCTGTACGTTGAACAATTTCAAAAACCGCAACCAGTTTACCGGCAATCTCGTATGACATATTTATTTTTTTTAAGTGAACAAAAATAGGATTAAATTACTCAGAGTTTTATAATAAATATTGGCTTCATTACTTAATATATATAGTATCTTACAAAGTATAAGTCCGTCTACCTATGTTCCGTAATTTTCTTTTCTTTTTTGCTATCTTACTTATTGGCAATTCCTGTAGTACCGGTAAAGAAAGCAGTTCGCTGGTTTATACTGATTATCGCATCCAAAAACAAGGGAAAACAGATTCAGGTTTACTAAAGATGTTAGAGCCTTACTCCGCCACGCTAGATGCATCTATGAATAAAGTGATCGGATTTTCACTAATTAACTTAAATAAAAAACAGCCTGAAAGTGGATTGGGCAACTTTATGGCAGATTGTATTTGGCTCACAGCTGAAAAAAAATTCGGCAGAAAAGTAGATGCTGGATTCGTTAATACAGGTGGAATTCGATCTTATATACCCAAAGGCAATGTAACCGTTGGGAAAATATTTGAATTGATGCCCTTCGATAATCTAGTGGTGATTCAGGAAGTGAAAGGATCCGTTTTATGGGCATTTTTAAATAAAACAGCTTCTGATGGTGGTTGGCCCGTTTCGAAAAGTGTGACAATGGGTATTAAAGATAAAAAAGCGATAAACATTCGTATTGGAGGGAAACCAATTGATGAAAACGGTACCTATGTGATTGCCAATTCTGATTATGTTACCAATGGAGGCGACAATTGTGAGATGCTAAAAAAAATACCTTTTATAAATAAAGGATATTTATTCAGAGATGCTTTAATTGAATTTATAACTGATTTAACCTTACAAGGCAAGGCTTTGGATTATGCAATTGAAAACAGGGTCGTACATGTCAAATAATAGAAGAAAATTTATAAAAAATGCAGCATTTGCCGGTGGGGCAGTTGCAGCAGCTTCCTTATTACCTGTTGAAGCTGCGTCAGCTGCTACCAGTTACTTAACCATTTTACATACCAATGATGTTCATAGCCGTTTGGATCCTTTTCCGATGGATGGAAGTAGGAATGAGGGATTGGGAGGAGTTGCTGCCAGAGCGGCACTCATTGCAGATATCAGAAAAGATACTGAACATATCTTGTTATTAGATGCCGGTGATATTTTTCAGGGAACACCTTATTTTAATTTATACAAAGGTGAGCCCGAAATGAAAGCCATGCGCCTGATGGGCTATGATGCAGCAACCATGGGTAACCACGATTTTGATGCAGGACTCGAAAATTTTGCCACACAATTACAACATGGTGGCTTTCCTATTTTAATCTGTAATTATGATTTTACGGCTACTCCCATGGAATCAATGTTCCAACAGTATAAAATTTTTCAGAAAGGAAAGCTAAAAATTGGTGTTTTTGGAGTAGGAATTGAATTAAGGGGGTTGGTGCCGGATAATTTATATGGCAAAACTGTTTATTTAAACCCAATCGAATGGGCCAATCGAACAGCAGATATATTAAGAAAGCAAGGATGTGATATGGTTATCTGCTTATCTCATTTAGGCGATAAATATGAGGATGACAAGGTGAGCGATGCTATGCTGGCGAAGGAATCCTTTGATATTGACCTCATTATAGGCGGACACACCCATCGTTTTTTTGAAGAACCCAGAAAATACAATAATAGAAAAGGTGGAGATACGATCGTAAATCAGGTAGGTTGGGCAGGTATTCAGTTGGGTAGATTGGATTACAGCTTTTCAGGTTATGAAAAGAAAAATCTTTCCAAAGCTCATTCATTTGTTATAGGGAAAAAAATAGGAGAATAAAAAATTTTATTTTCAACAATAAATGTACATATTCGCAGTCTTGAATTTATTTTATTAGTTATCCACATGTGGAGAAAAATAGATAACTTGAAGGCTCGAACAGAAAATAGTAACTCATTATAAATTCTTTCTAATTGTATGACTAAAAGTGCCGAATTAATCTGGAATAATTGTTTACAAATCATCAAGGACATTGTAGAGTGGCAACATTTTAAAACTTGGTTCGAACCCATCAACCCGGTTGAATTAAAAGGGAATGTTTTATTAATTCAGGTACCCAGTCAATTTTTCTACGAATATTTAGAAGAGCATTATGTGAATCTTTTAGCCAAAACATTGAAACGTGAAATGGGAAAAGATGCAAGATTAGAATACCGCATCATGGTGGATAGTGGAAACAGTAACAGTCGTAACGGATCAATGGATCTTCCGGCAAGTAATACCAAGACATACAATAACAATGAAATGAATTTTCCGTTGGTGATAGATAATCCGGTAAAAAATCCTTTTGTTATTCCTGGTTTGAAAAAAATGCAAATAGATCCTCAGCTGAATCATATGTATGTGTTTGATTCTTTTATTGAGGGTGATTGTAATAGAGTTGCACGCAGAGCAGGAAAGACAGTTGCAGAAAAACCCGGCGCTAATTCTTTCAACCCATTAGTAATTTATGGTGGAGTAGGTTTGGGTAAGACACACCTTGCGCAATCCATTGGTAATGAGGTGAAAAGGCTACATCCTGGCAAAGTGGTTTTGTATGTAAGCAGTGAAAAATTCATCAATCAATTTCAGGATCATAGTCGTAATAATGCCATCAATGATTTTATACATTTCTATCAATTGATTGATGTATTAATTATTGATGATGTACAATTTTTTAGTCGCGCAGAAAAAAGTCAGGATGCATTCTTCGCTATTTTTAATCACTTACACCAAAGTGGAAAACAATTGGTATTAACTTCTGATAAGCCACCAAAAGATTTAGATGGCATGCAGGAAAGATTGTTAAGTCGTTTTCGTTGGGGTTTAAGTGC
>JAYTSC010000362.1:0-5971 GCA_043745885.1 Bacteroidota bacterium
AGTGGTGATGTCCAAATTATTTTAAAACCCGGTTACTTTGAAGGTGGCACCACAGGAACAACCCATGGTTCGTGGTACCCTTATGATTCTCATATTCCTCTATTATGGTATGGTTGGGGAATTAAACATGGTAAAACGAACCGCGAAACATATATGACTGATATAGCTGCAACCCTTGCCGCATTATTACATATTCAAATGCCCAGCGGTTCTATAGGAAAAGTGATTGAAGAAGTAATGCAATAACTTTCTGCGTTTGGGATTTACATTCATTCAATTATGAATCTACAGATTGAAAATATAAAAAAATCCTCCGATAAATATCGGAGGCCCTTATTTTTTACAAAGCCATAATAGGTGTATCTATTTAGCTGTTCAGTTTTGCTTGTAAGTTTTGGTCCAAGGCATCTAAAAACTCTTCCGTATATAAATAATGTTCCCCATGATTAACTTTATTTCCGTAGATACAAATGGCAAGATCTTTAGTCATTTTTCCACTCTCCACGGTTGCCACACAAACTTCTTCCAGTGCATGGCAAAAATTAATTAAGGCTTGGTTATTGTCTAATTTACCACGAAACTCCAATCCCCTGGTCCACGCGAAAATTGATGCAATAGGGTTGGTAGATGTTGGCTTCCCTTTTTGATGCTCACGGAAATGACGTGTTACCGTTCCATGAGCCGCTTCGGCTTCCATTACTTTACCATCAGGGGTAATTAAAGTAGAAGTCATCAAACCTAATGAACCAAAGCCCTGTGCTACCGTATCGCTTTGCACATCTCCATCATAATTTTTACAGGCCCAAACAAAATTACCGTTCCATTTAAGGGCACTGGCTACCATATCATCTATCAACCGATGCTCATAGGTTATGCCTGCTGTTGCATAGGCAGTTTTAAATTCATTTTGATAGATTTCTTCAAAAATGTCTTTAAAGCGCCCATCATATTTTTTTAATATGGTGTTCTTAGTAGAAAGGTATAAAGGCCATTTTTTAGCAAGTGCCGTATTAAAACAACTGCGTGCAAATCCTTTAATACTTTCGTCGGTATTGTACATGGCCATGGCAACGCCATCCCCTTTAAAATTATATACTTCAAATTCTTGTACTTGACCATCTTCTCCTTCAAATTTTATGGTCAGCTTTCCTTTTCCTTTGGTTACAAAATCAGTTGCTCGGTACTGGTCACCAAAAGCATGACGCCCAATACAAATGGGTGCAGTCCAATTGGGAACCAATCTGGGTACATTAGCACAAACAATGGGTTCGCGAAAAACAGTTCCATCTAAAATATTTCGAATGGTACCATTCGGACTCTTCCACATCTGTTTGAGTTTAAATTCTTTCACTCTCTCTTCATCCGGAGTAATGGTAGCACATTTAATGCCAACCCCATATTGTTTGATGGCATTCGCAGAATCAATAGTAACCTGGTCATTTGTTTCGTCCCTGTATACTATTCCAAGATCATAATACTTAATATCAAGTTCTAAATAAGGAAGAATCAGTTTGTCTTTAATAAATTTCCAGATAATTCGTGTCATTTCATCTCCATCCAGTTCAACCACCGGATTAGCCACTTTAATCTTTTGTGCCATTACAATTGTTTTTAGTGAATTTAAAAATCGCTGACAAATGTAGCATTTTATTGGTTTTTTACTGAAATGATTCTCTATAATGGAATGAAAAATTATACACTAACAATCAATACAGGAATGGGTAATTTATGCCTGACATCTTCAATTGTTTCGCCAAATATATAATCTTTCAATCCTGAGTGTCTATGTGCGCCCATTACCAGCATATCTGCTTCAGCTTCATTTACAATTCGAATAATCTCTTTCACTCGATTTAGGTAGCCAATATGAGTTTCTACTTTAAATCCTTTGTCTTCTAATTGTGCTGCATAATTCAACAATCGATCTTTATCTTTCCTGGTTTCATCATCATCACTAACTGAACCCAGGTAGCGTGCAGATACTGATTCCACTACATGCAATAAAATATAGGTTACTGAATGTTGTCCCTGCGCCAATGCATAAGCTATCAGTTTTTCGTCGGAAGAAGAGAAATCAAGTGAAACGGCTATTCGGCTGGTTTTCTTGATATGCAAATTATTTAACGAAATGGGTTCGCCGTGCAATGTGGCCCTCTGTTTTTGCTTACGTTTTAAAAGCAAGGGTAAAAAAGTCATGATAAGGAACAAACTGACAAAAGCAATAATTGCGAATACCAAAATCATTTTCCAATACCACATGGCATCTGAGTTAAATAATTTGAATGTTTGTTCTCCTATTAATTTTACATTTAACCATACTAAAATAATAGCCACCAACCAAGCTGCAATTTTTACATAGGTTTTAATCGCGTATTCACCCATGGTCTGTTTATCACTCACAAAATGTATTAACGGAATTACAGCAAAACCTAATTGCAAACTCAAAATCACCTGGCTAAAAACCAATAAATCATCTACCCTACTTTCGCCATAAATAAGAATGACCAATACGGCGGGAATGATGGCAATTAACCGAGTAATCAGCCTGCGTAACCATGGATTGATACGTAATTGCAAATATCCTTCCATTACAATTTGCCCGGCCATTGTTCCGGTTAATGTTGAACTTTGTCCAGCTGCAATTAATGCGATAGCAAATAAAATGGGGGCCATTTTACTACCTAAAAGCGGCTGTAATAATTTATGTGCATCTTGAATTTTGGCTACATCTGTATTCCCGGAAGTAAAAAAAACAGTGGCGGCCAATATTAAAATGGCCGCATTAACAAAAAATGCTGCATTGAGTGCTATCGTGCTATCAATCAGATTATATTTAATGGCTTTTTTGATACCTAAATGATCAGTGCTGATTTTTCTTGTTTGTACTAAGGCAGAATGCAGATATAAATTATGAGGCATAACCGTAGCCCCAATGATACCTACGGAAATATATAATGCTTCATCATTAAGCGTAGAAGGGATGAAACCTTTTACAACCTCTCCCAAATGAGGTTGAGCAATTAATATTTCTACTAGAAAGGAACACCCAATAATTAAAACCAATGCAATAATAAAAGCCTCCATTTTTCTAATACCATATTTTTGTAGAATTAGGAAAAGAAATGTATCCAATACGGTAATAACCGTTCCCCATATTAAGGGCAAGCCGGTAAGCAAATGAATACCAATGGCCATCCCTAAAACCTCAGCTAAATCGCAAGCAGCGATGGCTAGTTCTGCTAAAATATATAAAAAGAAGTTTACTGCCGGCGGATACACTTCCCTGTTAGCTTGAGCGAGATCTCGTCTGCGAACAATTCCCAACCTTGCACTTAAACTTTGCAATAAGAGCGCCATTAAATTACTCATCAGCAAAACCCAAATCAGCTTATAACCAAATTTTGCTCCACCCTGTAGATCTGTTGCCCAATTACCCGGATCCATATAACCCACACTTACCAAGTATGCAGGGCCCATATATGCAAGGATTCTTCTCCAGCCTTTTCTTGGCGCCATTGTGTCTACAGATTCGTGCACTTCACTTAATGATTGATCTGTATGAATCCTAGTTTTCATTTTTTACCAATTTTACAAACAAAGCTTGGGCTAGTTGTTGACTGATAGTGAATGGATTTTGGTTTTTTACTTTGATTTCAATCGAATGATCAAAACTAAATTTTCTTTTTACCTCTAATTTCGTTCCAATACCAATTTGTTTATGTTTTAGCAAATCCAGTAATTCGGTAGATTGGCTACCCACCCCGGTTACTTCCGCCGTTTTGTTTAAAGCTAAATCTATCAGGTTTATGTGCTTTTGAATGGCCATTTTGCCTTGACTGTCGGGTATGGGGTCTCCATGAGGATCGAATTTGGGATAGCCTAGAAACGAGTCTAATTTTTCTATTAACTTTTTACTGGAAATATGTTCCAATTCTTCTGCTACCTCATGTACCTCATCCCAACCAAATTGTAATGTATCAACCAGAAAAAACTCCCAAAGTCGATGCTTTCTCACTACTGCTAATGCCAGTTTCTTCCCTTCTACACAAAGCCTTACCCCTTTGTACCGTTCATAACTCAATAATTTTTTAAGTTTTAGTTTTTTCAACATATCAGTAACTGATGCGGCACTGGTATGCAGTTTTGCAGCCAATTCGTTGGTTGTAACGTTGCCGGTAGCTTGTTGCAGGTGGAAAATAGCTTTTATATAATTTTCTTCTGTAGTAGAAAAACTCATATACTCTAAAATTAAATTTAGACAAATCTAAAAATAAAATCCCATAATCCATTCAACTATTGTCAAACTTATTGAGAAAACCGTATTTTTATAAAAATGATAGGGTATGAAATATTTCTTAGTCTTATGCCTATGGTTGTTTTTGCTGGCATGTAAGGATAAGAATATAGACTTTTCAGGTAAAGTGCCAGTTAAGATCGACGATTTTATTGCTGCTTTCCCAAAAATTATTCCCAATTATTGGGTTGCCGATACCAACATAAATAAAGCTGCAGATACCATTACCATTGGTTATAAAGTGTTACAACAATTTTTTCCAGACAGCACCATTACAAAAATAGTTAGTACCCCCAAAAAACTTTCTATACACCCCGTGGGAATTATAGAAAAAGAAAAAGAAAATTACTTATTAATCAATTTTATTTCCCAGAAAAAAATTACTTACTTGGTTGTCTTTGTGCTGGATAAAAAAAATAAATACTTAGCTTCCAAACAATTGCTTAGTTCTTTTAATGATGACGGCTATTCGCATTTCATTTCCATAAATAGAGAGCCCACTTTTTTAATAAGTAAAGAGAAAAGAAATAAAGAGGAGGTGAATAAATTTTCAAGAACCGGATGGGTGTTTACAAGTGCCGGAAATTTTATGGTGGTAATTAATGACACGAATGAAGATCCACAAAAAAAAGCTGTCATTAACCCTATCGATACCTTACCTAAAAAAAATAAATACAGTGGTGAGTATGTACAGGATAAAAAGAACTATATATCTATCCGTGATACTAAAAAAAATAATGTCTATCTGTTTTTTATTCATTTCGAAAAAAATGAAGGCGCTTGTATTGGCGAATTAAAAGGGGAACTGAAAATGAAGAATACAAACGCAGCGCAGTTTAAAGAAAATGGCGATCCATGTATTATTGATTTTCGTTTTGAAGAAAACGAAATTATTTTAAAAGAACAAGGTAGTTGTGGAAACCACAGGGGTATTAAATGCATTTTCAATGATACTTTTGTAAAAAAGAAAGAAACACGAAAGTCAACTAAAAGGTAACCCAAATTAGCCTATCATTTCATTACCTTTCATCACCTAATTCAATTAGTATCCCTTTCTTATAATAAAAATTGGCAACCTAAATTGGTTGCTTTTTTATCCTTCTTTCCATGATGCCATTTGCTAAAAATGAAAAGGTAACCCAATCATTTAAAAAAAATATTAAGATTTGTGAGATGGGAAAATTCTTGTCAAAGTTTACCCACAAATCATTGTGTATAAAATACATTTACTCGAAATACACTTATATTGCGGCAATATTGATAATCAAACAAATCATACATGAATTTTCGAAATTACCAGGTACCTTATCAAATTAATGAAGAATACGCTAAGAAAGCTGCTTATTTCTCTATGGAATTTGCCATTCATCAACCCCTAAAAATATATAGTGGCGGATTGGGCTTTTTAGCCGGTTCTCATTTACGCAGTGCTTATGAATTAAGGCAAAACATGATTGGCATTGGTATCCTCTGGAAAAATGGATATTATGATCAAACCCGTAACCAAGACCAGACCCTGCAGGTTACATTTATGGAAAAGAATTATAGTTTTCTGGAAGACACCGGAATTAAATTTCAAATACTAATCCATGAACATCCGGTTTGGGTGAAAGCATTTTACGTAAACCCTGAAACCTTTTGTAGTGCGCCCTTATTTTTGTTAAGCACCGATTTACC
>JAYTSC010000363.1:0-3807 GCA_043745885.1 Bacteroidota bacterium
AAAGAGGATATCAAAAACCTCCGAATCCCAGCAAAACACCTGATTTTGCTGGGATTGCTGTTTTTAAGATGTCAAGGCATCCTCAAAATTGTCATAATGAATGCGCATTTTTCGGTGATTTTTTTGTGCCTGGAAACATTGACGAAAGAACCTTCTAACCCTTTTTCAGCCTTGCAACTTAGGAGAATGCCTTTCAAGCAACTGATTTGAAAGGCATTCTTATTTTGTATAAATCATACCGATACAAAAAGTGAAATTATCCTATATTAACTTTAAAATACCCTAATGGTGATTGTGAAGACACAATCACAACGATCGTGCCGATTATTTGACTTCACATTAATAAAGTACAGCAAGAGTCATACATTTTAATCTGTAGTGGATATTAATATATTTCTTTAATAAGATGCCTATTAAGATTCTTATAAAAAAGGTAACCCAAAGAAAATACATACTCAGATCATGAAAAACAGGAAATGAAAAAAAGGAAATTTGCACTATTTAGAAAGTTTCTTAGGCATATTAACCTTCACATCCGATCCTTTGGCGAGAAATATAGAAACCGGTTGTACACCTTGTATAAATGGAACAAAAGCTGCTCCGTACAATTTTTCAATATCACAGTCAAGTTTATAATCAATAACTGGATACACTTGCCAGCTTGGGTGCTGTAAGGAATATTCAATAGTAGTTTTGCCGTTTAATTTATTATAACCATAGTAGTGTTCAAAAATAAATTCTTCTTCCGAACCCGCTACTATATCGTTTAATACAGTGTTGGCTTTGACCCACATACTATTCCATGCCTGATTTTTCATTTTCCAGTGGTAGTTTACCTGCAGTTCATTTTTTTTAAAACTGATAGTATGCTTCATTTTAGCGGTGCTATAATGCTCATTGTAAAACAAATTAGCCGTGCTTGCTATTAAAAAATGAGGAACTATTTCAGAAATAAACCCCACCCCCCTCTTCCATTCGTTTCCATCAAAATATTTGATGTAGTAACGCAGATTTACTTCTTCAAAATTGACAAAACCAGGCCATTTGATACCCATTACTTGGGTATTATTAAACATAAAACCAACTACACTAACAATTGCCTTCCCATTGTACAAATCTAACTGTGTAAAGGGAGGTAAATGCGGTTGTAATACAGTCTCATCTACTTCAAAATTAAACATAGCCAGGTATTCCCAACGAGCAGATAAAAAAGTTCCAAAAGCCATACTAATTAATTTTTAGTGATTGAATGCCTGGTTTGGCATATTGATAACGTTCAATTAGTTTTGTCTTATAATACCCATCAATCCCATTGCTACAAATAGAATTTACTTGATCGAGATGAAGAAACCCATCCTGTGAAACTATGTCTTGTTCAATTTGTATAGATATTACTTTCCCAATAACTAGAAAGGTATCATTTAATTTAATAGGGATAATATCTTGTAAGGATAGTGCAAATTTAATTAGGCTCTCTTTTACGAATGGGGCTAGTATGTTTTCCTGAAAAGCAGGTGTCAAACCCACTTCTTCAAACTCACTAATACCGGCTGCATAATTTGCGCTGGTTTGATGCGCTTGTTGAACAAAAGAAGGATGAATATGATTGATTGTATACACCCCGTTGGACTGAATATTGGCAAAAGTATGTGGCGCTGCTTTTAATGGCCTATTAATAAATCCAACTAATGGTGGATTGGAGCCGATGTGAACAATGCTGCTGAATATACCCAGATTAAGTTGACCTTCGGCATTTATAGTACCAATAAGGTTTACAGACTTAAAGCCCGTGAGGCTGTTAATAAAATTAGACCGGTAAAATCGTTCCCAGGATTCAATTTCTGAAATGTTGTAAATTGCCATAAAGATAATTATTTAATAGTTAAACAATACAAAGAATGAATTGTTGTATTTAGATTATGAGTGAAGTAACGTTGATTTTTCCCCATCAGTTATTCAAATATCATCCTGCGCTGCAAAAAGATAGGTTGATATACCTCGTGGAAGAATGGCTTTTCTTTCGCCAATATAATTTCCATCAACAAAAAATCATACTTCACCGCTCAGGAATGAAGTTTTATGAGGCTTACCTCAAAGAACAAAGTTTTTCTGTGAGATATATTGATACAGAGGATGAAAGACATGATATAAAGAAATTAATTGCTTATCTATTTCAACAAAATATTACCCAAATATATATTGCAGATGTTGTGGATTACTGGTTAAATAAACGAATTAGGGCAGCTTGTAAAAAATACTCGATAGCATTAACCGTCCTTGAGTCTCCATCCTTTTTGAATACAATGGATGAAGTAACAGTATATTTTAGTAAAAAGAAAACATATTTTCAAACAGATTTTTATATTCAGCAGCGTAAACAGCGTAAGCTATTACTGGAAGCTGATGGCAAACCAATCGGTGGCAAATGGACTTTTGATACAGAAAACCGGATTAAATTTCCTAAAAAAGAAGTGGTACCCATCGTTCAGTTCCCACCTGAAAATAGCTACACAAAAGAAGCAAAAAAATATGTTCAGCAACATTTTTCTAAAAATTATGGACAGGTGCTGGGCCCTCATTTTTTTGTATCTACTTTTAAAGAAGCAGAGAAATGGTTAGATGATTTTATTAAAAATCGATTTGAAAAATTTGGAATTTATGAAGATGCCATTGTAACCAATGAAAAAATCCTTCATCATTCGGTTTTAACGCCAATGCTCAATACAGGATTACTAACACCCAAGCAAATAATAGACGCAGTACTAAATCATACAAAAAAACATACTGTTTCTTTAAATTCTGTAGAGGGCTTTATTCGTCAAATTATTGGCTGGAGGGAATTCATACGAATTGTATACGAAAGAGAAGGCAGTAAACAGCGTACAACGAACTATTGGAAATTCAAACGAAAGATTCCGGCAAGTTTTTGGTCAGGTACAACTGGTATTTTACCCATTGATATTACTATTAAAAAAGTATTAGAAACCGGCTATTGCCATCATATTGAACGGCTAATGGTTTTGGGCAATTTTATGCTACTCTGTGAGTTTGACCCTGACGAAGTGTATAAATGGTTCATGGAACTATTTATCGATGCTTATGATTGGGTGATGGTGCCCAATGTATACGGCATGACACAGTTTGCAGATGGCGGATTGATGACTACAAAACCATACATCAGCGGAAGCAATTATTTAATGAAGATGAGTGATTACGAGAAAGGAGAATGGCAGCAAGTATGGGATGGTTTGTTCTGGCGCTTTATGCATGTTCATCGTGATTTCTTTTTGAAAAATCCACGACTGGGTATGTTGGTGAGAACATTTGATAAAATGAGTGAAGAAAAAAGGAATACCCATTTAGTAAACGCAGAAAATTATTTAAGCAGCTTATGACAAGAAAGAGGCCCTGGAACCGCGTGAACCTACCAGTTTACAGCATTAGCAGCAGGGCTATGGACTCAGATAACATGCACATTATTACCTATGCTTCGCAAATTAGTATGCAGCCTAAGCGGTTTATCTGTGGAATTTATCATGGCACACAAACCTTGTCAAATATCTTGCTTACAGGTGAATTTATATTGCAACTGCTGGCAGACACGCAATACAGGCTAGTTGATTTGCTAGGCAAGAAATCAGGCAAAACTGTTGATAAAATAGGTAGATTAGAAAAAAGAAATGAACTGGAAAAATGGAGAGGTTTTTAAATTTTAAAAAAATGTTTGGCGGTCATGCATTTAAGAGTGATCAGCAGTTTTGAAGGAGGAGACCACCAAGGATTTTTATGTGAGGTTATTGCTTTTAA
>JAYTSC010000364.1:0-2629 GCA_043745885.1 Bacteroidota bacterium
TTCGTTTTCTTCTTCATCTTCCATTAGGTAAGGGTTGATGATATATTTTGAAGTCGTCATTATATTATTTTAAATTTTGAATGTTTAATGTTGCTGAAGTAAAATGTCTTTCTGAATATTAATTATGACTGAAAGCTCACTCTTTTATTGAATTAGCTTTTTTTCTCCTTCTTAGGATTGGTAACCAATACTTCATCTATTAAGCCATATTCTTTAGCTTCCAGAGCCGTCATCCAGAAATCCCGATCGCTGTCTTTGGCAATGGTTTCGGGATCTTTTCCGGTATGATGTGCTGTGATAGCATACAATTCCAACTTTAGCTTTTTAATTTCCCGTGCAGTTATTTCAATATCCGTTGCTTGTCCACCAATGGCACCACTCGGTTGGTGCATCATAATACGGCTATGTTTTAAAGCAGTTCTTTTCCCTTTTATTCCGGCACATAATAAAATTTGCCCCATACTGGCAGCCATGCCTGTACAAATGGTTGCCACATCCGGACTGATGAATTGCATAGTATCATAAATACCTAACCCGGCATATACACTTCCCCCGGGACTATTTAAATACATTTGAATATCGCGGGATCGATCGGTGCTTTCAAGAAATAAAAGCTGTGCGGTTACAATATTGGCTACGTAATCATTAATTCCTTCCCCGAGAAAAATGATTCGATCCATCATCAAACGGCTGAAAACGTCCATGCTGGCAACATTTAATTGCCTTTCTTCAATAATATAGGGAGTGAGGTTTGTAAATCCCTGTTGTTGATAATTATGCAAAGTGGCACTGCTGATGCCCCTATGTTTAACCGCGTATTGATCAAATTCTTTTCCAAGGTTCATGGGTTCTATTTTCGCTTTGAAGGTAAGGGATTTGCTATTTCAAGTAGCATTTCTATTTGCAAATACTATGCAAAGAGGGATGAGAGCGACAAGTAGTCAGGTGGGGTTGAGGTTTGTAGTTTGTAGTTTGTGGTTTGGGGGTTTGACTTGACTGCCGGATGATGAGTTAGCCGGCAGTCGTAGTGTAGAAAAATTCTTTGTATTTAGATATTTCGTGGATTAATGGTGGTGATGGTGAAGTTTCTTGGCAAAATCTTCTGCGCTTATGGCTTCTTCGTTTGCAGAAATCTGGGAATCTAAATTACTAAACATTTTCTCGGTGCTGATACGATGATAGCTTTCTTCTACAAATTTCTTATCCTTCATCATCCGGTTGGCATAATCATCCACCCATTGTTGGTTATCGCCCAGGGCACCTAGCTGACCGCCCATGTAATTAAATAACTGCTGTTTGGCAAAATTTCTAAGATCATCGGATAATACCTCAATTTTATTGTCTTCAATCAGTTTACTGCTAACTAAGGTCCATTTTAGTTGGGTTTCAAAATCAGGATAGTCTTTCTCTGCCTCTTCGGCAGTTTTGGGTTTTTCGCCACCATTTTGGAGCCAACGTTTTAAAAAACTTTCCGGAAATTCCATGGAAATATGATCTGTAAGGTGATGATATACCTGATCGTACACTTGGTTTTTAGACTGAAGACTAAAATGATGTTCAATTTCAGCTTTCACTTCCCCACGAAAATCTGCTTCTGTGTTAATGGCTTTATTGGGATAAACAGCCAGAAAAAATTCTTCATTCAATTCAGATTTTTCAACCAAACCTACTTTGGTAATCAATAACTTAAAATAAGCATTCCCCTCTTCTTTGGTTAAACCTAGATCGGCAAGAATCGCTTCTCTTTCTTTGTCCTCAAAGGCTTTACTGAGTTGAATAACCAGGGTATCATCTTTCTTTTTACCCATTAGGTTTTTACGGAAAACTTCCTCAAAATATTTAACCAACAAAGAATTGTCTTTACTAATGCCGCCTTCTGTTTCATTACCGGCTTCATCACAAGCAATCATTTTTACATTCAGCACATTATCATCACAGGTTACTGATTCCGGTTCGGTCATTTTGCCATTTCTAATTTGTAATCGGTCCACCTCTTCCTGTACCATTGCGTCTGTAACAGTAATTACATAACGGGTAACCTGAATACTTTTAGGATCTATTTCAAAATGGGGTTTCAACCCAATTTCAAAAGAGAAAGAATAATCGATGGGGGTATTCATATCTAATTTCTCTGCATCATTATTCAAAGGAAGGGGCTGTGCAAAAATGTCTAACTTTTCAGTATTTAGGTAGGTATTTAGTTCCTTTTCTACTTTACGCAAAACCTCATCACTAAAAACGCCTTGGCCATACATTTTCTTCACCAAACCTGCAGGAACCATCCCTTTTCTAAATCCGGGTATATTGGCAGTTTTAGCATGTTTTTTCAAGCTTTGCTCAAACCCATTGTAATAATCTTCTTTCGTCAATAAAACGGTCAGCTTGTCGTTCAATAAACCAATATTTTCTCTTGATACAGATGCCATAATTGTATTTTTAAAATCTTAAAATTTGGGCTGCAAAGGTAAGGGTTTGGAAGAAAGGGATGACAAGAACATTTGAATATGCTCCTAAATAAAAAAACCTCCATCATCTGAAGGTTTTGTGCGGATGACAGGGGTCGAACCTGCATGCCTTACGGCGCCAGATCCTAAGTCTGGTACGTCTGCCAATTTCGCCACATCCGCTT
>JAYTSC010000365.1:0-2184 GCA_043745885.1 Bacteroidota bacterium
AGAACCGAAAACAGTAACCAGTTAATAAGTTTATCTCTCAAATCAATTTTTTTTCCAAAGTTGGGGTTTTTAGTTATGCGAAATTCGATTTTAGTAAAACAAACTTTTTTGACAAAAATTTAGTTAATTATAACAATAGTAGGTTGTTAAATATTTAAAATTTGTTTTAGTTATTTGCATCTAAAAACCATTGACACTGAATAACACAGAAAAATCTGTGAAAATCTGCGTAATCTGTGGCAAGGGTTTTTCTTAGTCCCATTATTTTCTGTAATTTGATCTCAATCAAAACCAATTTAATATGGGTATGCTTAAAGAGTTCAAAGAGTTTGCCATGAAAGGTAATCTGGTAGATATTGCAGTAGCCTTCATAATGGGTGCTTCCTTCGGAAAAATTATTTCCTCTTTTGTAGATGGGATTGTCATGCCATTAATAGGAATGCTTACCGGTGGAGTAGACTTTAATGATAAAGTATGGGTTCTCAAAGATGCCGTACTGGGGGTTAAAGACCTTACCGGAAAAGTAATTACTCCTGCCATAGCTGAGGTTTCGATGAAATACGGTGTATTCATCACTAACATTCTTGACTTTATAGTGGTGGCATTCTTTGTATTTCTGGTAATTAAGGCCATAAACAAGGGTAAGAAAAATGAAGCCCCGGCCCTGGCAGCACCCTCCAGTACAGATGTATTGCTGACGGAGATCAGGGATGCTTTAAGGAAATAAGGAAGCAAGTTTGTTGTTTGTGGTTTGTAGTTATGTTTTTGCATACTCCCAACCCCCAACCCCAAACCCCAGACTCACAAAGTGGATAACTATTCCTCTCCTCCCACCCTTTTTCCAACCCTTTCTGTTTTCTTTGCAGCTAAAGCTATTGACCAGTGAATAATGTGAGTTACCAGATT
Source organism: Bacteroidota bacterium (assembly GCA_043745885.1). Taxonomy (GTDB): domain Bacteria; phylum Bacteroidota; class Bacteroidia; order Chitinophagales; family Chitinophagaceae; genus Sediminibacterium. The sequence goes on from JAYTSC010000365.1 coordinate 907, forward strand.
AAGTTAGATGAGTTTGAAGGTCCCTTCGACCTACTGTTATTCTTTATTGAAAGGGATGAGTTAGACATTTACAATATCCCAATAACAAAAATCATTAATGACTTCCTTGATTACATACACGGGGAAGAGAAACTGAATATTGAATTAAGTAGTGAATTCATTTTGTTTGTTTCCACCCTTATGCGAATTAAAGCCAGGTTATTATTGCCTCGTAAGGAAATTGATGCAGAAGGAAATGAAATAGATCCCCGACAAGAATTAATTGATAAAATCCTAGAGTATAAACGATTTAAAGAAGCTGCAGCCAAGATGGCTGAAATGGAAGCAGAGAGAATGCTCATGATCAAGCGTGGTAATCTGCAAAGAGAAATTAATCAAATAGGTGAAGATGCTTCTGAAGGAACAGAGATTCAGAACATCACTCTTTTTAAATTAATGAAGGCATTTGAAAAAGTAATGCTACGAGTACAAGAGCGACAAAACAGGCCGGTTCATACAGTGGTAAGGTATAATTATACCATGGAAGGAACCCGTGATTATATGCTTGGTTTTGTAATGAATGAAAAAACTGTTTCATTTGAAAAAGTTTTTGAAATCTGTCAAGACAGAATACATGCCATCTTCCTGTTTTTATCCATTCTGGAATTGTCACAACAAAAATTTATGAAACTCTTGGTAGGTCAGGGAATGAATAATTTTATTGTTGAATGGAATGACAATAGGGAAGAAGACCTCCTAGCAGAGGGAATTACAGATGGGTTACAAACACAAACAGAAACGCCGGAGGAATAATCCATCTGTTTGATATACGCAGACCTATCTTATAGATTACTTCGTTTTCGTTTCAGTTTCAATATTATTCAAGAGCAATTACATTTATTTCAAAAATGTGTACAGAAATATTTAATCCCTAAACTTCAAATAATATCCATAAGTCAAGGAAGGGAAAACACTAGCATCTTTTCACTTTTTTTTCATTACCCTTTCTCTGATAATTATTTTATTATTATATATAATTATATGTAAATTAATATTTTAGTTTTTAATAGATTTGTTAATTGACTCATTTCTGAAGATTGATTTTATTCAGGAAAAAATGTAAATTAGGATTGGTAAATACCCAGAGTTTACATTCTTTAACCAAATTAAATTATGCCCATGTCTGGAACCTTTTCTCAAATATATATACAGGTAGTTTTCGCTGTAAAGGGTAGAGAGAACCTGATATGCGCTGAATGGAAAACTGATTTGCACAAATATATCGCAGGTATCATAAAA
>JAYTSC010000366.1:0-4634 GCA_043745885.1 Bacteroidota bacterium
ATTTAAAAACCTATAAGACCGGCTTATAGGTTTTACTAAATGGGAGAACGAGGGGTCTCGAACCCCCGGCCTTCAGTGCCACAAACTGACGCTCTAACCAACTGAGCTACGCCCTCCATTTTTAATGGACGGCAAAAATAAGGCAATTCAGGTTTACTTGGAACAGGTTTTTATACTCTTTTTAATTACCACCTATCAAAACCTTTGTTAATTGGTAAAAACGAGTGGCGAATAATCACTTTTTAGGTTATTTTTGAAAGCTATCATGCACAATTTTAAAAAATTTATGAAAAGTAGAAAAGGATTATTACTGCTGTTGGTTGTGTTGTTCGGAGGATTATTCTTTGCTTTTAAATCTACGGGGATTGGAGGGAAAGATATTATACCATCGCAAAGGCAAAGATTATTATCTGCTGTAGGATCGCTTTTTGAAGAACAACATTATAGCCCCAAAAATATTAATGATGATTTTTCGAAAAAAGTTTTTAAAAAATTTTTAGATGAATTGGATGGAGATAAATCTCACTTTCTTCAATCCGATATCAATGCGCTAAAGAAATTTGAAACCACGATTGATAATGAAATTCATGGAACTGCGGCTATTGAATTTGTTCCGGCTGTTAGTGCCATTTATGACCAGCGAATTAAGGAAGTCGGTGATATATATAAAGCAATACTGGCTACCCCTTTTACATTTACCAAAGATGAAACGACAATTTCAGGCGGCGAAAAATTGCAGTATGTTTCTACTAAGGAAGGACTTACAGATAGGTGGAGAAAGAAAATGAAATTATACACTTTAGAAAGGTATGTTGATTTGTTAGACCTAAGAGAAAAAAATAAAGACCAAAAAGACTTTGTAATAAAAACCGATGCCGAACTTGAAAAAGATGCCAGAGCCAAGGTTTTAAAAATAATGAATGAAACCTACCAGCGTATTCAAAAAACGTACAAGGAAGATGAACGATTTAACACTTTTGTTAATGTTATCACCAACCTGATGGATCCACATAGTGATTATTTTCCTCCGATTGAAAAAAGAGCATTTGATGAACGAATGAGCGGAAAATTTTATGGTATTGGTGCACAATTACAGAAAGATGATAATGGGGTTAAAATTGCCAGTGTGGTAGCAGGTGGGCCCGCTTGGAAATCAGGTCAGATTGTTGCCAATGATGTAGTAATAAAAGTTGCTCAGGGGAATGAAGAAGCAGTTGATATAAATGGATATGATACGCAAGATGCCGTGAAATTGATACGAGGTAACAAAGGAACGGAAGTGAGACTAACCCTTAAAAAACAGGATGGCACCATTAAAGTGGTGTCCATGATCAGAGAAGAAATTGTACAGGATGAGTTTGATGCCCGCAGTGCCATTGTGCAAAATGGGAAAGAAAAAATAGGCTATATCTGGTTGCAAGATTTTTATGCAAATTTTGATGATCCCAAAGGACATCGTTGTTCTGAAGATGTGGCGAAGGAAGTGATTAAGTTAAAAGCAGAAAATGTAACCGGAATGGTAATTGATGTTAGAAACAATGGGGGAGGATCTTTATATGAAGTAGTAAAAATGGTAGGACTCTTTATTAATAGCGGCCCAATTGTTCAAGTAAAAGAAAAAAATGGGAAGGTTGACCAGTCTACTTGGCGAGATGATGATGAGTCAGTTTTATATGATGGTCCTTTGGCAGTGATGGTGAATGAATTCAGTGCTTCAGCAAGTGAAATTTTTGCTGGTGCAATTCAGGATTATAAGAGAGGTATTATTATTGGCAGTACATCAACTTATGGGAAAGGAACCGTGCAAAGACAGATTCCATTTGGTAACCGAAATGACCAGTTTAGTGGAAGAACAGATTTGGGATCTGTAGCACTTACCTTCCAGAAATTTTATCGAGTTAATGGAGGTTCTACACAATTAAAAGGGATTACGCCGGATGTAGTTCTTCCGGATCCTTATGAGTATTATAAAAGTCGTGAAAAAGATAATCCTGAGGCATTACCATGGGATGAAATTCCTAAAGCCAATTACAAAACCTGGCAGAGTAATAACAGTTATGATATAATTGTTAAGAATGAAAACGAAAAGATTAAAAACGATGCCTCTCTTAATTTATTAAATTGCAACTTACAATGGTTGGCTAATTTTAATGATCAACCTATTAATCTGAATATTGAAAAATACCGTGAACGACAAAAAAAAATTATTTCAACAGTAACCCAAAATAATAATCTCTTAAAAATTAAGGAGGAAATGAATGTTTCAGCATTGGCGGCTGATAAAGATAAATTTTACAATAACCCAAATAAACAAAAAGGTGAATTGTACCAGGCTTGGTTAAAATCTCTTAAAACTGATATGCAAATTGATGTAACTGCATCAATGGTGAGTGAAATGGCTAAAATGCAATTGAATACTGTTTTGAAATAAGTTGGAATTGGGTAATTGGGTAAATGGGTAATTGGGTAATTGGGTAATTGGGTAATTAGGTAATTGGGTAATTGGGTAATTAGGTAAATAGGTAATTAGGTAAATAGGTAATTTGGTAATTGGGTAATTTGGTAAATAGGTAATTGTGTAATAGAGGATTTTAGGAAATTAATATTGTTTGTCATGGAACTTGAGAAAAAGTGGTACGCAGTTTACACAAAACCTCGTTGGGAAAAAAAGATTGATAAGGTTTTTGAAAGAAAAAAAATTGAGCGTTGGTGTCCACTCCAAAAAGTGGAACGTCAATGGAGCGACCGGAAGAAAATTGTTGAAGAACCCTTATTCAAGTCATATGTTTTTGTTTATATAGACAATACAGAAAGAGCGGATGTTTTGATGACTGATGGCGTGTTAAACTTTGTTTATTACCTTGGTAAGCCCGCAGTAATAAAGACCTCAGAAATTGATTTGATCAAAAGTTTTCTTTCTGAAAAGGATGCCAAAATTTCAATTATCGCAAAAGAAGGGTTTGTTGAAGACACCAAAATACAAGTCAATCACGGCGTATTTATGGGCAAAGAAGGAACTGTGTTGCGCGGTGGGAAGAAAAAAATATATGTAAAACTCGAAAGCCTGGGTCAGGTAATGCTGGTTGAGTTTCCCTCAGAATATTTATCCCGAGTCTGATAGAAGATGTATTTGCATTTGGATATCTTTTTAGTATCGAAATTTTATGATTCATGAAAATTTGTAAGCCGCAGTTTCGCAGATTAATTTTAAAGAATCTGTGAAACTGCGGCTTATCTGTTTCTTTCAATCTAATAAATCATATTCTAAATCAAATAAATCTGCGATCAAAGAACCCAGGAAACCAATTCATTCGCCCATTCCTTTCTATAGGGGGTACTAATGCGTATGTAATTATCAGTATATCCTTCCATCATTCCATTTTTTTCAAATGCTTCAAACAATACTTTTCTTGATTGGCCACTATGCCGGTTTGTAAAATATTGCAGTTTCATATAAGAAAGGTTACGAAGTTTTTTGTTTCGTTCATTACGAATTGAAATAGGAATTATCGGTTTAATTTCCAAAGCTTTTGTAAGATCACGTTCAGAATAAGTGAAAACGTGTAAGTAAGAAATATCCAAAGCATGTAAAAAATCGAATGTCTCGGTAAAATGTGCATCAGTTTCTCCCGGAAAACCAACAATGACATCTACTCCAATGGCACAATGTGGCATTAATGTTTTAATCAGTTTAACTCGTTCTGCATACAATTCTCTTTTATACCTTCTTCGCATCAGCGAGAGAATTTCATTACTACCACTTTGGAGTGGTATATGAAAATGTGGCATAAATTTATCACTATTGGCTACAAATTCTATAATCTCATTAGTAAGTAAATTGGGTTCAATAGAAGAAATACGGTAACGGGCTATTCCTTCAATAGAATCTAATGCCTTTACCAAGTCAAAAAATTTTTCTTCGTATTTAGTATTACCATCTGCCCCTTTTCCAAAATCGCCAAGGTTTACACCTGTTAACACAATCTCTTTTACGCCATCCGCCGCTAACTGTTTCGCATGTTTTACAACATTGGCAATATTGTCACTTCTGCTTTTGCCTCTTGCCATGGGTATGGTACAGAAACTGCAATTGTAGTCGCATCCATCCTGCACTTTTAAAAAGCTGCGTGTACGGTCATTTTGAGAAAAAGAGGCATTGAAACCACTTACCTCCTCAACATCACAGCTACATATCTTTGCTACCTCACCCTTGGTTAGTTGACCAATATGTTCAGCGATATTAAATTTTTCAGCTGCACCTAACACCAAATCAACCCCGGGAATAGAAGCGATTTCTTTAGGCTTTAATTGTGCATAGCAACCCGTTATCACCACAAAACTAGCAGGAGATTTTCTTTGAATGCGCCTAACCAATTGTCTACATTCCTTATCAGCATTATCTGTAACCGAACAGGTATTAATCACATACACATCGGCCGACTCATCAAATCCTTTCTTTTCAAATCCCTCATTCTCTAACATGCGTGAGAGGGTAGAGGTCTCTGAAAAATTCAGTTTACAACCCAGAGTATGAAAGGCAACTGTACGTTTTTTTGACATATAGCGGCAAATATAAGGTATGTTTGGGGTTTGAGGTTTGGGGTTAATAGCTATCAATTTCAAGGTAAGGAACC
>JAYTSC010000367.1:0-4050 GCA_043745885.1 Bacteroidota bacterium
TAAACTGGTTGCTACTTTTATTCCATCAAGATCTAAATCGCCTTTTTGAATAATGTAACGATACAATAAACTATCTGAAAGCTGTCCTGTAACGTAAACAGCATTTCTTTCTTTATTTCCGATGGTTAAAGAAAGGGTAGAAGCGATAGTTGAAGCAGTTACCTGAATTTTTTCATTGAAGCGGAAAATAAAATTAAGCGTATCGCCTTCTTTATTTATATTTTTTGAAAAGAAACCAACATTTTTTATAAACGGGGAAACTGCATCGATTAAGATGCCGTTGTTATTACTAATATTGTGTAGGGTTAAGGGAACTTGATTCCCCCTTTCATCTGTTATCCTGCCATTATTTAATACTAAATTGCTATTGAGTTTTATTCCATTACTATCATATTCTCCCTTTTGAATGACATAAGAAAAAACCAATGAATTGTAATCTTGTTTTTTTTGGTAATAGGCTTGCTTTGTTGCGCTACCTAACGTAAATTTCAATCCCGGAATTCCTGAAGTATCTTCCACATTAATTTTTTCATTAAATGCTACTACAAAATAAAGTGTATCAGTCCATTTGTATATTTTTGGGCCCGGTAACAATACATAATTTACGGCAGCAGTTATTGGATTAATGGTTATTTTACTGAGTGCACCTAGGTTGTTCAAATTTAGCAATGCTTTATTCCCTACTTCATCTCTTAAAACTGACGAAAAAAGACTTATTTCATCTGCAAGTTTTATTCCATCCTTATCCATATCATCAGCTTCTACCTGGTACCTGAACAATAATGAGTTAGTTCCCGATCCATTGATATAGAGGGCATTTTTTATTTTTAATCCGATACGCAAACCAATTACGGGTATTTGCCCATTGGTATTCAGAAATACATTTTTATTAAAGTTGATTATAAAATCAAGGACATTTCCTGTTTTATAAATTGCGGGAAGTGGGGTTATCACATTAATGATTGCAGGTAGTATTCCATCAATAAGTATGCGATTATTGGCAGAAGGCTGTAAGTTAGTTGGGCCTGTATTTCCCGCTAAATCTTTTACATCTATTCCCTGTAAAGTATTGCCGATTTTTATTCCATCTTTATCAGCATCGCCGATTTGAACGATATATCGGTAAAGTATGCTATCTGATAAATCCCCATTTACATACAAAGCAAATTTTGTTTTGGTAGCAATGCCTAAAGAAATAAAGGAAGGCCCGGAGGAATTATTCAAAACTATTTTTTCTGAGAACTTTACAATAAAATCAAGCGTATCCCCCACTTTATAAACTGTATTTACAGGAAGTCGAAACGCCGCTATTTCAGGAAACATGGCATCTATCGCATCGGTATTTTGGGTAATCGGTTGTTGAAAAAAAACACTTTTATTGCCGATAGAATCTAGTAATTGAACGGCAACAGAAATGGTATCAGCAGCAGTGGCTTCCTTCCCTCCATTTTTAATAGTGAAAAAGCATGTGTAAATACTGTCATTTATTTTTAAGAGATCTGATAATAAGTATCCATTTATATTTCCTGACAACAATTTGTATTTATTCAGGTCAGCCTTAACACCAATCGTTACCGGTATGGTATCTCCTATTTTCATTGTTTTATTAGGGATGGATACATATTTTATTTCGGGAGGCGTTTTATCTATTCTATACATACCACTTGCAGTGAAGGGTATGTTATTGACAATGGGGTTGATGCCCGAATTGTTTGCATAAATTATTTGTATTGTCCCATCTTCCTGACCTGTTTGTATGGTAATAACATAGGCATTTCCTGAGCCCGTAATCTTCAATAGGGAAGCGCCAATTATGCCTGTGGTAGAAAGTGAAAAATTTGCAATCGTTATCCCTGTAATATTTTGTGCTGTTTGTAATGCAAAGGTTACAGTAGATTCATTGGTGATAATGGTACCCGAAGTAGCCAGTGAGATGATGGTTGTTTGCGTTGTAAAAATCACCTGATCCCCATAATTTGTTCCTGCAGCATTGGTAGCAAAAGCCCTAACATACAACGTTTTTCCCTGGGGTAAATCTTTGATAATCTCACTAAATATTCCCAAACCATTGCCGATACTAACTTTATTGTTTAAGATAGTAGGATTCATACTTTCACCCCACACGATTCCTCGTTCTGTTATTTCTGCACCCCCTAATGTTATTACATTTCCTCCCAGCCTTGCAGTATTGGTTAAGACCGAAGTAGCAATGGTTGTTGTGATGGATGGAAGGCTATAGCTAGTTCTAAAATTTTGCACAGGCCCTATCACTTCTCCATTTGTATTATTCGTTTTTATTCTAAAAAAGTAATTTGTCCCGGGTAATAATTGGTTGAGTGTAGCACCCACTGAGGTGTTTCCCATTTCGGAAGCGATGCTATCAGGGCTTGTATTCACGCTAACTGCATGTAAGAAACTATTAACGGTATCGTATTCCACTAGAACATGGGTAGTTGCAAAATTGGGATTAACCACTGCGGAAACGATGGCTGAATTTGAACTCACAGTATGATAATCTGTACTTAGTATCTTCGGAACTGAACTTAATAAAGTAGCTGAAAAGGTGAAATTATCTATACCCACTACATCATCACTTCCAGCTTCATCTGCATCATCCCAACGCAGTAGTAATTGCTCACCGGATTTCCATTGAAAACCAGTAATTGTTCGTGAAATAGTTTGCCGGTTCTCCGTCACATTCCCATTTAAGCTAGATCCCGAAAATGAATTGATTGTTGAGCTAAAATTCATTGAGCTATCATCCTTAAGATCTGTTTGATCTAAATTTGTAATCATGCCGGTTTTATAGTGAAATGACCAGGTATTTTTTATACCTGATCCCCCTTTTCTCCATTGCTCAGCAGAAAAACTGATGGTAAAATTATTTAGTAAACTACCCGTGTTATTGGTTAAAATCAGCCCCATCGCATAGATGCCGCTACTTGACGAAAGAGATCCCAATGCCCTTTCTGTAATGCCTGAACTTCCTAAACTATACACCGCATTTCCCGTAGAAGTACCGGCACCAATTGCAAACTGGGCATTCGCGTTTGTTCCCCCTGTCATGAGAATTTGCCAACCGGAAAGGTTAATTGCATTAAATGGACCCCCACTGAGGTTAAAGGGCCCTTTGCCTAGTAATGTAAAGGTTCCTGTATTGGGTAACCCATCAAAATTTTGTTGATATGAAGAACCACTATTATTATAAGAGATGGGTATAACTACAGCCTGTGCCTTTACCCGAATAATCGGTACAAAAATCAGTAATATAGTTGCCAATTTAGAACCAATCATACAATAGTCTGTTTTAGGTGTTGAATCAATAAACAGTCTATCATGGGGGTTCTTACTTCAAAATAACAGGGTATTTGGTCTCATTTAATTGCGAATGATGAAATCGGGGGAAAAAACAGGGTGAGAATACGTATTTATACAGAATTGGTGATTGCTTTTTACGATTTTCAAAGATGCTTCGCTGTATTTTCGAAATATAGGTAAGGGGTGGGTGCTAAATATTTAATTACCCACATATAAACCCCTATTCTACACCTGATTTTGCTGTTTGAGATGTTCTTTTCCCCTTCTTGTTGTAAATCTTCAGAAAACATTTTGGATTTTCAGTTCCAGCCATTACCTTTGCCGTCCGAAATTTTAAACGGTTTAGAATGCCTACAATACAACAATTAGTTAGAAAAGGTCGTGAAATTATCAGGGCTAAAAGTAAATCAAGGGCTTTGGATTCTTGTCCTCAGCGTCGTGGTGTATGTACACGTGTGTACACAACTACGCCTAAAAAGCCAAACTCAGCCCTTCGTAAAGTTGCGAAAGTGCGTTTAACCAATAAAATTGAGGTAATTGCCTATATTCCTGGTGAGGGTCACAATTTACAGGAGCACTCTATTGTATTAATTCGTGGAGGTCGTGTGAAGGATTTACCGGGTGTACGTTACCATATTGTTCGTGGTAGTTTGGATACTGCAGGTGTAAAAGACCGCAAGAAAAGCCGTTCTAAATACGGAACCAAGAAAGAAAAAGCCAAAAAATAATCAG
>JAYTSC010000368.1:0-2529 GCA_043745885.1 Bacteroidota bacterium
GCTCTTACTGTATAATTCGTTTTCTGGTGTATTGATATATTTGGGGCCACGGTCGCTTTTGCCAATCACTCTTGCACCAAAACCAATCACCTTTCCTGTGTTTCCGTGAATGGGAAAAATAATCCGTCCCCGATAATTGTCAACCAATTCCTCATTATTCCGCAAAGAAACCAATCCTGTTTTGGGAAGTAGGTCTTTATTAAATTGATTGGCGATGAATGCTTTAGTTAACGAATCCTTGCCTTCAGGATTATACCCAATTTGAAATTTTTCGATAATCTCTTCTCTAAATCCTCTTTCTTGTAAATAGGAGAGTGCCAAAGTTTTTCCTTCTTCGGTGTTCAATAAACTGTTGCTAAAAAACTGACGTGCAAAATTATTGATGATGTATAGACTCTCAGAAGTTTGAATCAGTATTTTATGTTCCGGACTTGTTTCAGTTTCTTCTACTTCAATGTTATATCTTGTAGCCAGCCATTTAATTGATTCCACATAATTAAACTTCTCATGTTCCATTAAAAAAGTAATGGTATTGCCACTTTTGCCACAACCAAAACATTTATAAATTTCCTTTGCCGGTGAAACAGTAAAAGAAGGGCTTTTCTCATTGTGAAAAGGACAAAGCCCCAGGTAATTGGTGCCCCTTTTTTTCAGTTTAACATATTCACCTACCACATCAATAATATCAATGCGGTTGGTGATTTGTTGTATCGTGTTTGGGGAAATCATGGCGGGGAGTGTCGTTTGTGGTTTGTAGTTTGTGGTTTGTAGTTTAGTTTAATTAATATCTTGGTGTAGCCATTATTGTTTTCCTTATTGGGCGAAGTTAGTAAAATAGAAAGTACCATAGTTTAGTTACTCAAAACCACAAACCCCAAACCCCAAACCACAAACCACAAACCACAAACCACAGACTACAGACTTCAAACCACAAACCACAAACTTTTTTGTCTTTTTTTCCTAGGATACCTAATTTTAGCTATGCTTAAGAAAGAACGTCAGGCTTATATTATTCAGCAAATCAATGTACATAATAAAGTTTTATCATCTGATTTGAGTGTACAATTGGATGTTTCTGAAGATACGGTACGCAGAGATCTTCAGGAATTGGCTGAGGATGATAAGTTGATAAAAGTACATGGGGGAGCTCTTTCTAAATCCTTTCATTTTACTTTAGAAAGTCCCGCTATTTATTCTTTTCCCGAAAAAAGGAGTATTGCATTTAAAGCAATACCCCTAATCAAGGATGGCATGATGGTATTATTGTCCGGTGGTACTACCATTCGTGAATTGGTAAAAGCATTACCTCCTGATTTAAGTGCCACTTTTATTACTGTAAGCATACCCATAGCACTGGAACTGCTGGAACATCCCAGTTCTGAGGTGATATTTATTGGAAATAAACTGTTGAAAAATGCCCAAATGTCTGTTGGAGCAGAAGTAATTCAACGGTTAAGCCAAATTAAAGCAGATATCTGTTTTCTAGGAACCAATAGTATTGACGCCAATTTTGGTATCACAGATTTAGAATGGGAGATTATTGAAGTAAAAAAAGCCATGATTAAATGTGCCAATAAAACGGTATCCCTTGCTATTTCAGAGAAATTGAATACAGTACAACGACTCCAAGTTTGTACTCCCGAGGAAATTGATGTTTTAATCACAGAATTAGACCCATTACATCCTTTTTTTCTGCCTTATCTTGAAAAAGGGATTACTATATTATGAGGAAACGAAAGAATTATTTGACTTAATTGCGGTTTTTTGCGTTTTTGAACATCAAATTTCGCCAATTCATTACTTAAGATTAGGAGTTGAAAAAATAAATTCAGTAGTATGCTACACAAAATTTAATATTGCTTTTGATTTTCAGTAAAATAAGCTGAGACATTCTTTGCAGTTTTATGCGTAAAATAATTTGTTAAATGATGCAATGTTTTGCAAGATATTACTGTCTTGTTAAAACAATCGTCTACTATTTTTTGAAAATCTGTAATTAATGAAATACGAAAACTAAAATTCTGTTATGAGAAAAATTGTTACAGTGATGAAAATGGTCTTGCTACTGCTTTTCATTTTCTCGTTGCCATCTTTGGGTCAGAGTCAAACCATCTCTGGCATCGTCCGCGATGCTGATAAAAAGGAGCCTTTAGCTGGTGTTACTATCAAAGTAATGGGAACCACCATTACTGCGCAAACCAATGATAAAGGTGTTTTCAGTGTGAAAGCATCAAATAATCAGGTCTTAATGGTTAGCTATATCGGTTTTGAATCTCAACGCGTAACCGTTACAGGAAACAAGTTGGACATCAATCTTAAGAGTGGTGTTACAGAACTCGATGAAGTGGTTGTATCCATGGATATCAAAAGAAAGAGCAGAGACCTCGGTTTCTCAACTCCGGTAGTAAAGGGTGCCGAAATGAAGGAAACACAGCGTGAAAGCTTTGTGGATGCCTTACAGGGAAGGGTAGCAGGGGCAACTATCACTGCTACTTCAGGTGTTCCCGGTGCTTCTTCAACTATCGTTTT
>JAYTSC010000369.1:0-2053 GCA_043745885.1 Bacteroidota bacterium
TTAATCAATAATGGAAAGGATTGCCTGATAGTATAAGGGTAGTACAACTGTTTTTGGTACAGTTTGTCTTGGTTCGAATCCAGGTCAGGCAACAGAGCGGAAGATGAAAGTCTTTCGCTTTTTTTATGTGATTATCTAGCCGAAGGGGAAGCTTTTGTCTGAATCCAAATACACCATTGCCTCCCACCTCTTGCAATAAAGGAGTTTGAACGGGTATTTCGGTAAGCCAGAGATTGTGTTTTCTGCTAAAAAATTCTAAGAGACCAGTCTGCTCTTTTTTAATGAGGAGTTTACTTTCGAAGTCTGTTTTAACCGTTGTACTTGTTGCAAAGCCTGAGCATAGGTAGTTTCGGATTGTTGTGCAAGTATCCTTGCTCCTTTCAATGACATTTCCTGCAAAGATATTTTTAATTTTGCTTCTGGTATCATGGGATAGCATTTGTACAAAAATATGAAAAAACAAAATACGCTCCAAGGCTGTTAAAATCTTAGGAACAAAAGAACTAAATCTTTATAAATCAGTCATATATCTCAACTATTAGACTCAGATTAGTTTTATATGATTCAAAAACCGTCCAGTTCCGCCAACTTTCAAAAATTTTAATAACTTTTATGTTATGGAGATTTTTTATTTTACGAGCAATTTTTGATTGGCTAACCTAATTTTCGCTTCATTGAGAAGTCCCACAAGGGTATTGTCATCTTTGGCATTTACCTTAGCTAGTGCATCAATACAAAGCTGGTATTGGTTAGTTACAAAATAGTTGTAAGCAAGGTTTTTAAAAGCCACTTCAAATGCAGGTGCGAGTTGAATAGATTTTTTGTAGGCTTCAATTGCTTTTTCATATTGGTTCATATCTGTATAAATAGTTCCCAGGTTATTATAAATCATTGGGCTATTGGGATTGTATTGCAAGGCAATATTTATTTCCTCAATAGCTTTATCATACATTTTTAACTCCTTGTAGGCAATACTGCTATATAGTTCTAAGGATTTAGCTTCATTATCGGTGGTTACCCATTTATTTTTGGCCAATTCAACTTCATTAACGACATATTGGTATTGTTTTTCGTTTTTAAAATAGTTTGCCCTGTTTAAGTGATTTTCGAAATTATGTTTTGTAATACCCAAGAAAATATTAAATAGGATAATGAATAGAGCAGCAATTTTTAAATACTTATGGATTGGTTTACTCGTAATACTTCCTTGACTAGCATTTGACAGATAAGAACCCAAGACAATGCCAGCAAATAAGAAAAAATAAAGTGAATGTTCTATGCGTTCATTGGGAAAACTAAATAGGGAGTCGATAACAAATGCAGCTAAACCTGAAACTGCAAGAATATTTAAAATCAATTGATCTTCATCTTTTGATTTTACAATGACTTTAAAAGCCGCAAAAAATATCAGTATCCATACCCCTAAATACAAAAAAGCACCCATAAACCCGGTTTCGGCAGTTAGCAATAAATAAACATTGTGTGGTCGATCGGGAATTGTAGTTCCACTAGCCCAACCGGTATTCTCCGTTCCATAAGCTTGAATGGTTGTTTTCCAATTTCCGGGTCCCACTCCCTTAATGGGATAGTTAGCAATTAATTTATAAGTCTTTTTCCAAATATCAACTCGTTGATTAAAACTGGCACCGGGTGTAGTTGATTTATTTTGAAGTATCTGTTTAATTGAAGAAATTCTTTCTGTTACGGACTTTGTTAATGATCCTTCTTTATCGAGAGAAATTAAAAATATGCCCAGTATGAGAATTATCGCAAATGCAACACTTGTGAAGACAGCCCATTTTTTTTTATTGGCATTGGAATAACAAAGCACTAAAGTAAGTGATATCACTAATATGCCAACAGTAGCTATCCAGGATGCCCTGGTTTGAGAAAGCACAATAGACAAAATAGCAACCATTAAAGTAAATACTGCTAAATATTGCCATCTTCTTCCAGCCTTATACAAAACATAAATCGTAAAGGGCAATAGTAATACTTGTGCTGAACCAAAAAGGTTACGATTGGCCATAAGTCCATAGGGAACCGCATTTCC
>JAYTSC010000370.1:0-3228 GCA_043745885.1 Bacteroidota bacterium
GTATGTCTAATGATTTTTAACTGAAAACTGGTTTTAAGCATGTGAAAAAAGCCGGATTCTTCCATTTCTTCTGGTAATTCACCCAAAAGTCCTGATCCAACTGATTGATAATTATTATCTAAGCTAATAATATCATAGGCCACTTCTTCATAAGGATGGGCAAGAAAAAGGGCTTTGATAATTTCATTTTTTAAATAAGCCGGAAAAATAACTTCTATTTTGGCTTCTTTCTCTTCATGTAAGTTACCCGGTTCGCCAACAAATGGGCTGGTTTTCTCAGAGCCTTTAAATTTGCCAATACCTTCTGAAATAAAGCTTACCTCACTGTATTCGCCGATATTTCCTGCCCCTGCCCCATACAGGGCTAATCGAATTTTTTCGGTGTAGGCAATGGGAACAAAAGTGAATAATTTCATTAGAAGCCCGGATTTGACTTGTAAAATTTGCTTGTTAATTAGACCTAATTTATCTGCAATCCGGTTATTTACGCCTTCTAAAACATTATCTAAATTTGTGTGTATTGCATAGATGGCAATATCATTTTTGATGGCGGTTATGATGGTACTTTCTACATAATTGTTGCCGTTTATTTTTTTTAGCCCCCCGAAAATAATAGGGTGATGGGCTACGATTAGGTTACAGCCCCTTTTTTTAGCCTCCAGAACCACTTCTTCGGTAGAATCTAAAGTACAGAGAATTCCGGTACATTCCCATTCGTGTTTGCCGGTTAGCAATCCGGCATTATCATAGTTTTCCTGCAATGCTAATGGAGCAGTGTCTTCTAATACCCGTATAATTTCAATGATCTGCATGAGTCAAATTTAAGTAAAGCTAGGTAGTAACCCATATAATATAATGAGTCAAAATCAATCCGCTTAGGTGAAACTTAAAACAGGGTCTATATTTGACCTATGGTAGAGGCAAATTTTCTATATTATAATGGTAAAATTAGTAAGACGGGTAAAATGTTGATTTCACCTGATAATCGTTCTTTTCGATATGGAGATGGGTTTTTCGAAACCCTGAAAATGGTTAATGGGAAGATTTTATTGGCTGACTACCATTTTGAGCGGTTATTTGAATCTCTTGAAAAATTGCAGTTTTCAATACCCATTTATTTTTCATCACACTATTTGAAAGAACAAATAAATGTTTTGGTTAAAAAAAATTTACACAGTAAACAAGCCCGAGTACGCATTACCATCTTTCGGGGAGAGGGTGGATTGTATGATGTTAACAATCATTTTCCACATCACCTGATACAAAGCTGGGAACTGAATCCGGCCAATAATTATTTGAATGAAAACGGGTTAGAATTGGGATTGTTTTCAGAGGCTCGTAAAGTTTGCGATAATTTTTCTCATATTAAAAGCAATAATTACCTGCCCTATGTTATGGCTGCATTGTGGGCTAAGGGTCAGAAACTAAATGATGCAATTTTGTTAAACCCTTACAATCGTATTTCGGATGCTACCATTGCCAATGTTTTTATTGTAAAAGATGGGCAGATTATGACTCCTGCATTGTCTGAAGGATGCGTAAATGGGGTTATGCGGCGCCATCTGCTCAGTTCTTTCCGTGAGGGAAACATTCCGGTTTCTGAAGGCCAATTATCGATTGAAGAAGTTATGGAAGCCTCAGAAATATTTCTCACCAATGCTATCTATGGTATTCGTTGGGTTAAAGGGTTGGGTAATAGTGGGTATACAAATCAATTAGCCATTCAATTGTATAAAGATTTTGTTCAATCTTTATTGTAACATGGCAGATGAAAACACAAAAGGGTAGATACTTCATGTTTGTTATTTTCGAAAAATCTTTACCGCCCTCAACATTTTTCCTTTTGTATTGTTAAGGATCCATAAGCAGATATACATGAAAAAAACAATAAATATAATTTGGTTTAGAAGGGACCTGCGATTGAATGACAATGCAGCGCTTTACTATGCATTGAAATCTAGTTTGCCGGTAATCCCTATTTTTATATTTGATAAAAATATTCTTGATAAACTCGAAGATAAAAAAGATAGACGTGTGGAATTTATTCATACGGCTTTAGTAGAAATGCAGAAGCAGTTAATACAGTTGGGTACGAGTTTGCAAGTATTTTATGGATTTCCGGAAAAAGTTTTTAATAATTTATTTGAGAAATATGAAATTAAAAATGTTTTCACTAACCATGACTATGAGCCCTATGCATTAGAAAGGGATGGGAATATTGAAAAATTAGGAAAGAAATATGGCACATCTCTTCAAACTTGTAAAGACCATGTTATATTTGAAAAAGAAGAAATTATTAAAGATGATGGCAAGCCCTACACAATATTTACACCCTATGCAAACAAATGGAAAAATAAGTTAACAGACTTTCAGTTGAAGTCATTTCAAACAGAAAAGTATTTTAATAATTTTCTTCAGCATGAAATGATGGAAATTCCTTCACTTAACAGTATCGGATTTGAAAAATCAAATCAACCCTTTCCCGGCAAACAACCGGCGGATCAAGTCATTAGACAATATACGGAAAGAAGAAATTTTCCCGGGATTGAAAATGGAACTTCTAAAATGGGTGTACATCTTCGATTTGGAACCATTAGTATTCGCCAACTGGCATTACAAGCAAAAGATCTGAACACAACCTATTTGAACGAATTAATATGGAGAGATTTTTACCAAATGATTCTTTGGCATTTTCCGAAAGTAGGCAAAGGCAAGAGTTTCAAGCCGGCTTATGAAATGATTGAATGGAGGAATAATGAAGAAGAGTTTACTAAATGGTGTGATGGAATGACAGGGTATCCCATTGTAGATGCGGGCATGCGGGAACTAAATGCAACAGGGTTTATGCATAATCGCGTAAGAATGATTACGGCCTCTTTTTTGACTAAACATTTACTAATTGACTGGAGATGGGGAGAAGCCTATTTTGCGAATAAACTTTTAGACTTCGATCTAGCTTCCAATAATGGTGGATGGCAATGGGCCAGTAGCAGCGGATGTGATGCTGCCCCTTATTTTCGCATTTTTAATCCATCCCTGCAGACAGAAAAATTTGATAAAAATCATCTGTATATTAAAAAGTGGGTACCGGAGTACCAGGAATTAAGTTACCCTAAGCCAATAGTGGTGCATGAAATGGCTAGGAAGCGGGTTTTGGAAGTTTATTCGAAAGCATTAAAAAAATAAGCTCTCTCATTAATTATTTTATGAGAAGGAAATTTAGCCGCA
>JAYTSC010000371.1:0-3098 GCA_043745885.1 Bacteroidota bacterium
TACGGCTACAAGATTGCCTTTTGCAGTGTACTTATATACTTCTTCAACGTTGTTAAATATTTCTTTACAGGGCTCTGCCACACCCGGACTATAGGCTAAGGATAAATCCCGTTGCGTTTTAGCCTCTTTGGTAGGTACTACTTCAATTTTACCCGGTCTTCCGCTGGAATGATATTCAAGTGCCTGTTCTTTTCTTAACTCATCGTGTTTAGACATATTCTATTTTTTGGTTTCCAACTGCGTTTTTATTTGAGCAGTTGTTTCGTCTGTTGGCAAGTAAACAAGTTAGACAATTCAAAACTGTAAATTAAACATACTTCATCAATTGAATTCTATTTATGCAATATTTATTGTATCTACTTATTTATCTTTCCAAACTTGTAGTCTATAAAAATACATGTAAATAATACTGAAAATTTCAAATCGTAAATATTTGCGCCTTCACCCCAATCCAAGCCATCATTCCCATCCCAATCTCAATAGCTCTTTCATCAACATTAAATTGTGGCGTATGTACATTGTGTATAATTCCTTTCGCTATATTTCTAACACCCAATCGATAAAAACATCCGGGAATAACTTGCGTATAAAATCCAAAATCTTCAGCTCCCATCCGCAATTCTGTTTCGGATACATTTTCTTTTCCCATGTAATCATTCGCCAATTGCCATCCTACTTCGGTTAGTGCAGGGTCATTATCAACCGTGGGATAACCAATATCAATATGTAAATCTATTTCAGCACCCATGGCTTCTACCAATCCTATCGCCTGTTTGCGAATAAGCTCATGTGCTTTTTTACGCCAGCCTTCATCCATGGCCCTAAAAGTACCCATCAGTTTTACCTCACTCGGAATTACATTGGTTGTATGCCCACCCTGAATGGAACAGATGGATAAAACAGATGGAGAAGTCGGATTATTATTGCGTGAGATGATTTGTTGCAAACTCACAATCAATTGCGACGCAATCAAAATGGTATCTGCTGTTAGATGTGGGGCAGCCGCATGACCACCCTTACTGCGAATCGTAATAAATATTTCATCTGCGCTGGCCATCACCCTACCTTTCCGAAAACTTAGTTTTCCCAGGTCCATCCCGGGGTGTACATGTAAACCAAAAATACCCTGTGGCTTTGGATTTTCCAATGCCCCGTCTCTAATCATATAACTGGCACCACCCGGATTTCTTTCTTCTCCCGGCTGAAAAAATAACTTTATCGTACCTTCCCATTCCTCTTTCAATTCATGCAATATTTGAGCGGCACCTAATAAAATGCTGGTATGTACATCGTGTCCGCAAGCATGCATAACACCTGCTTTTTGCGACTTATAAGCAACTTCATTTTCTTCCTGAATAGGTAATGCATCCATATCGGCACGTAAGGCAATTACTCGGGTTTCAGGATTTTTTCCTTTTATGATTCCCACCACACCTGTTGTAGCGATTACGTCAAAAGGAATTCCAATATTCTGAAGTTTTGCTTGAATAAATTTACTGGTTTCAAATTCCTGATAACTTAACTCAGGATTAGCATGTAAATGTTGCCTAATGGCAATAAATTCACTTGCAAATTGTTTCGATAAATCTTTTATCTTCTGTTGTAACATAATTTTCTATTGGGTAATGGTTTCATCTTCTTCTTTAGGTATATACTCTACTCCATCTTCAACAATATACACACCTTGCGGAAAGAGTATATTTAATTGGGTCTTAAATTTATAAGCATCTTCCTTTTTTAAAAAATTTCCTATTCTGACTTTAAAATTAGGCGACTGAAAAATCACATAAGATTTTTGATCTGGGAACATGACTTCTAAATCAGCTTTCATTTTAAAAGCATTATCCCGTTTGGGTGTACTAATCATTTGAATACGATAGCCCTTATATAATCCACTGCTTGTTAACATAGCATTTCTTTGGTTAGCCTGCATTTGTTTAACTGATAAAATATCTAAGCGAGGATCTTTTTTAACAATAATAGAATCACTGCCCAAGGCAATTTGACCTAAACAACTAAAAACAAACAATAATCGAAGCTTAGAAGAAAGCTGCATAAAAATATTTTAGGTAAGATAAGAAAAGGAAGGCAAACTAAGCCCTTGATATTGTGAAAAATAGCATTTAATAATGCTTTGTACTATTGAAATACTCTGCGAACACTCCGCCCCTCCTGTTCTCTGCGGTTGGAAAAATCTATGAAATCCAGGTATTGACCTATTTTCGAAATTCACCCAACCGCTGAGAACATGAGAACAGGGAGTTTGCGCAGGGTATTACTTGAATTTATTAAACCAACAATAGCACAAGACGTTATTTAATATCCTTTCTCTGTTGCGGGTGCTCCATTTATGATGGCTACCCCCGCACTACAACCCAAACGGGTGGCTCCTGCATCAATTAATTGTTTAGCAAACGCATAATCGCGGATTCCACCGGAAGCTTTGATTTGAACCTGATCGGGCAAATGCAACCGGAATAATGTAACAGCTTCCACAGTTGCTCCTTTTTCTGCATAACCTGTTGAAGTTTTTAAAAAATCTATTCCGGCCAAACCATAGATCTCACAGCAGGATATGATTTCAGATTCGGTTAATATCCCACTCTCAATAATTATCTTGATTACTTTCTTGCCATTCCGCACAATCGGCATAATGTGATTAATTTCATTTGCCAAGTATTGCCAGTCATTATTTTTTATGGCTGAAATATTAATCACCACATCCAATTCATCTACACCGTCTACTATCGCTAATAAAATTTCTGCAATCTTTGCTTCCACTGCAGAATACCCAAATGGGAAACCGATAACGGTTGCCACTTTTACTTCAGAGTTTTCTAAAAATGCTTTCGCTCTTTTCACAAAATTTGGAGGAATACATACAGCGGCAAAATGATACTCAATGGCCTCTGCACATAGTTTTTCGATATCCGAGATAAGGGTCGTGGGTTTGAGGATGGTGTGGTCGATGTATTGGTTGAGGGTCATTTCTTTAGTTAAAAGTTAAAAGTTAAAAATTAAAAGTTGCTCTTACACTACATTGCTCTTACTTGTTTTTACTATAGCTGCGAGTATTCTTACTATTTCTTCAATATCAT
>JAYTSC010000372.1:0-2124 GCA_043745885.1 Bacteroidota bacterium
TTCTTTTCCATCCCAAGCATTGGGTGTTTGGCCACTGCTAAGTATTCTTTGACAACCGCACCTGATAATGGTTTCAAGAGACGCCAAAGGATTGATGGCCCTATCAAATGCGCGATGAAAAGTCACTTCCATCGGGTATGCCAAATCGACCAATGCTTTTGTTCTTATCTCATCTATACTACCATCAGCTTCTAATAATCCAATCACTACTCCTTCAAATCCTAACTCTTTGCATAAAGAAATATCTTTTTGCATTATTTCGAATTCTGTTTCTGAATATAAAAAATCGCCACCTCGCGGACGAATGATTGGGAAGACTGGGATTTTTATTTTTTCTTTTGCTATTTTTAGTGTCCCATAGGAGGGGGTTGTACCACCATCATTTGGATTTTCACATAATTCTATTCGGTCGGCACCGGCTTTTTCTGCAACGATGGCTGATTCTAAATTGAAAACGGCTATTTCGAGCATGTATTACATTTCTCTGCGTCTCTGCGTTTCTGCGGTTATTTTTTTACCGCAAAGACGCTGAGACGCAGAGGGTTATTAAATTAGGAATTTCCCATCCACCATAAAGTTCTTATCGTCTGCATAACAGACAGCAAAGTTGAAACCTTTTTGAATACAATATCCACCGTATTCACCTTGCTTATTAATGGCAATGAATCCAACTTGGATATCTTTTGCTTTACTCCCTTTTATTTTAATAATTCGTTCTACCGCTTTTTTACAAGAGGCTTCGGGTGAAAGGCCTTGTCGCATAAGTTCAACAACCAGGTGTGAACCACAAATGCGAATCACATCTTCGCCTTGGCCGGTTGCGGTGGCTGCGCCTATTTCATTATCCACATATAAACCGGCACCAATAATGGGGGAGTCGCCAAGCCTTCCACGCATTTTAAATCCCATACCGCTTGTGGTACAACTTCCACTGAGGTTACCGGCTGCATCCATGGCTACCATTCCAATGGTATCATGGTTCCAATCACCATTTTCAAAACGAGTTGGGACAAAAGCGGTTTGTCTTTTTGAATTTTCTATGTTAAGTACCGGTTTGTATTCACTTTTTTTAAGCCATTGTTCATAGGTTCTTTTTGCATCATCTGATAAAACCTGCGGTTCTAAAGGAAAACCTTCTTCTACTGCAAACTGCTGTGCTCCTGAACCTACCAACATAACGTGTGGGGTTTTTTC
Organism: Bacteroidota bacterium; assembly: GCA_043745885.1. Taxonomy (GTDB): domain Bacteria; phylum Bacteroidota; class Bacteroidia; order Chitinophagales; family Chitinophagaceae; genus Sediminibacterium. Next base: position 1,195 of record JAYTSC010000372.1, read on the forward strand.
CATCACTCTACGGGCTACCGATACCGGGTGTTTAATACGTTCCAGAAATGCTACACTGCCACAATTGGCGTTTTCATCCATGATACAGGAATCTAGGGTAACGTAACCGTCTCTGTCGGGATTGGCACCTAATCCAACACAGCAGTTCTGCGAAGCTTCCGTAACCATAACACCTTGTTCTACTGCGTCTAAGGCCCGGCCACCTTTACTTAAAACCTGCCAGGCGGCTTTATTTGCCTCAATACCCGCATCCCAGGTTGAAATAACAATTGGTTTGCGGGCTGGTTGTGTTGTAGATCTAAAACTAGCGAAAGAGAAAGAACCAAGTCCTAATGAACCCAATTGAAGAAAACGTCTTCTGTGAAGCATGTAGTTAAATTTAGGTAGTGGAATAGTAATTGAAATTATAGTAAACTGGCCAATTATTAATGGACTTTCAATTTTTGAATCATAGTATCACTAACTGCTTCACCATAAACACCGTAGGCATCAATTAGAATTCCTTTCATATCACCCTGAATGGCTTTAATGGCATATAAAACACTAGAATCGGATGGGTTGGTATCTTCTTCAAAGCGGTAATGTTCTACAATTTCAAATTCTAATGGAGAAAGGGAATGACCGGTATTTCTGCATTTTAAAGTATCAAATGCAAGATTAAAATCGGTGGTAAAACCTCTTTTTTTAAGGTCGTGTAATGCATCCACTAAGTTATCGTATACCAGCATTTTTAATTAAAGTTACATGGAAAGCGGTTTTGAATATTAAATTTTGTAGGGTTGATTAGTTAATAATTAGATTAAGATAATTTTAGAAAGTATGCCCTTTAGTATTGAGATAATTAGCTGTAGTCAATATATTAGTCATTATTTGGTCTACTATAACAATTTTGAATTTGTTTCATTAATCTTATAATTAATATTATGTTAA
>JAYTSC010000373.1:0-4188 GCA_043745885.1 Bacteroidota bacterium
CAGTAAAAGGTATTGAGCAGGTTGAGGGGAAAGATGCTTATAATATAGAGATAAAATCTTCCAAAGGGAGGTTGTTTAATTATTATTATGATTTATCTAGCGGACTACGTGTAAAAGAAACCAGAACACAAGAGAGCCCTGCAGGTAAATTAAACATCACTATCTCTAATACTGAGTATAAAACGGTAAATGGTGTTAAACTTCCCATAAAGCAAACGCTCGATACAGGTCAATTCAAGATTAATATTGAAATTTCAGATTTGAAAGTGAACCAGGGCTTGAAAATGGAGGATTTGAAGTAGTATTTTCGATTTTTTTGTTTAATACGTTTCCCTTACCTCAGCGCCTCTCCAGCGGTATTTTTTTTTACCAGTGAGATGCTGAGTCGCAGAGGGGATCCAACGCTAAATGATATAGAAACTCCTTTTCTCACCGGCTGCGCTAACCTTTGCTTCTCTCTCTGCGGTTTGTAAATACATCCAACCGCAGATACAAAGTGGCAGAGGTAACCGCAGAGTATAAACCTGAATTATGTCTGTGAATATTGAAAAATATCAAGCGATCAAAGAAGGGCTTTCAAAAAGGAATGTGACTTTGGTGGCAGTGAGCAAAACCAAGCCCATTGAAGATATCAAGGCATTATATGATCTGGGACAAAGGGATTTTGGTGAGAATTATGTTCAGGAACTGGTGGATAAACAAAAGGTATTTCCTGGGGATATCCGCTGGCATTTTATCGGGCACTTGCAGAGTAATAAGGTAAAATATATTGCTCCATTTGTTTATCTCATTCAGGGAGTAGATAGTTGTAGACTATTGAAAGAAATTAACAAACAAGCAGAAAAATGTGGGCGAGTAATCAATTGTTTACTTCAAGTACATATTGCTCAGGAAGAAACCAAGTTTGGAATGGATGAAAATGATTTAGCGGAGGTTATAACAATCATCCCTGAATTGAAGAATGTGTCTATTCATGGATTGATGGGAATGGCCTCGTTTAGTGATGATGCCAAAAAAGTTAGGGGAGAGTTCCGGTATTTGAAATCATTGCTGAATAAGTTTGGTCGATTGACCATTGACAATGTACCTTGGACTGTTCTCAGTATCGGCATGAGTGGCGATTATCAAATAGCTATTGAAGAGGGGAGTACCATGGTTCGTATTGGAAGTTTGTTGTTTGGGGCTAGAATGGATAATTAGTACCTGTTTCGCTTTTTTGAAATTTTTTTATGAGAAGGGAATGATTTCAATTTGATGATAGTTGAGGAATAAATAGGTAACCATTTTAATAGCGCAGCATAGTCATTAAAATATCAATATAAGATGCCTAAAAATAAAGCCGCAAGTATGGTTTAGCTTGTTATAGCGGGTTCACCAAAATTTATTTCAAAGTTTCATCTAACCATTTATAAAATTCACGCTGCCAAACCAATGCATTTTGTGCACTAAGTACCCAATGATTTTCATTAGGCAAATACAATAGTTTACTTTTGATTCCCTTTAGCTGTGCTGCCTGAAATGCTTGCAAGCCCTGTTCAATTGGAACCCGGTAATCTTTTCCTCCCTGTACAATCATGATAGGTGTATTCCAATTATGTACAAAATTGCTCGGATTAAACTGACCATATGCTTTTTGTGCTGCTGCATTGTTTTTATTCCAATAATTTCCACCATAATCCCAGTTTACAAACCATAGTTCCTCTGTTGTACCAAACATACTTTTTGTATCAAAAATACCATCATGCGCAATGAATGTTTTAAATCGCTTATTATGAATGCCGGCCAAATAAAAAACTGAATAGCCACCATAACTGGCACCCACACATCCAAGTCGATTTTTATCAACGTAGCTGGCTTTACTAACATAATCAATTGCCGTTAAATAATCCTTCATTACCTGTCCACCATGGTCTTTACTAATTTGCTCATTCCACTTTGTACCATGTCCGGGCATTCCCCTTCTATTGGGTGCAACAACAATATATCCCTGAGATGCCATTAATTGAAAATTCCATCGAAAAGAGTAAAACTGAGTAAGCGGACTTTGTGGGCCTCCTTGACAATATAATAAGGTTGGATACTTTTTAGTTGAATCGAAACCGGGTGGATAGATTACCCAAACCAACATTTTTTGGTTATCGGTTGTAGTAACCCATTTGCGTTCAAAACTAACCATCGAAATGTTTGTATAAAAAGTATCATTTACATGAGTTAGTGGTTTCATAAATCCATTTGCTATATCTACGGAATACAATTCTGCCGCATGATTAAAATCTGTTCGAGAAACAATTATTGAATTGTTGATTTGTCCAATAATACCCGTAATATCAAAATCGCCTTTAGTTATTTGGTTAATTACAGACTTCAACTTACTTATACCCGGATTATTCACACTAAACAGTTGAAGTGTTCCATTGATAGGAGCCCAAAAAAATATTTTATTACCATCCTCACTCCATTTGAATCCCTCAACATGTATATCGTCTCTTACGGATGTTAGATTTATTTTAACGCCACTGACCAATTGAAGCATGATGTCTTGTTTATCTGCTTCAAAACCTTCTCTTTTCATTTGTAAATAGGCTAAATCTCCTTCACTATTATAGGCTGGGGACTGGTCATACCCTTTATTTTCTACTGTAAGGTTTTGTGTAGTGCCCTTTTCAACATCATACGCATACAAATCGGTATTGGTGCTGATGGCATAAGATGTCCCATAGCTTTTTTTAGCTACGTACAGAACTTTTTTACTATTCGGACTCCATATAAAATCTTCATCACCACCAAAGGGTTTTTGTGGGCAGTCGTAGGGTTCGCCTGCCATGATATCTTTTGAAGTACCTACTTTGCCATTAACGATGGGGGCTACAAAGACATGTCCAAATTTTCCATCCTCCCAAGTATCCCAATGACGATAATTTAACGAAGCATAAATATACACATCAGATTTTGGCAGGTCTTTGTAGGAGTCAGCACCTGTTACATCTTTCATTTTTACTTCGTCCGAACTAATGATATATTTTCCATCCGGAGAAATGCGATCATTCTTTAAAAGTTCATTTGTATCAGTGATTTCAATAGCCGTTCCGCCATTGATAGGCATCTTGTATTTTTTTCTTACCGATTTATTATTCTGAATATCAGGAACAGAAACAGAATACACTACAAATTGTTTGTCATTGGTAATTCCTAAAGCCGATACTTTTCCAATTTGCCAAAGTTTTTCAGGCGTTAAATGGGTTTGTGAAAAGTTATTAAAAGAAATACATCCTAAACAAAAGAATAGATAAAGCTTTTTCATATGATTTATTTTTTTGCATAATCAAATACCAATTGACAGAAAGCTTTCACCCCTACATCTAATTTACTGTCATCAAGTGAAAAGTCAGGTGTGTGGTGATCCGGTGCATTATCTGAAGTAAATTTAGCATCTCTTGCTCCCAATTGAAAGAAGAAACTAGGCGCTTTTGTGCCATAAAAAGAAAAATCTTCCGCACCGGTAACCCAATGTGTAAGCATCACATTATTTACACCTGCTGCTTTTTGTAAAGATGCTAATGAATTGGCTACCAATTTAGGGTCATTATAAGTTACCAGTGTTTTAGTATCGATTTTTACCTCTGCAGTAGCCCCATATGCAGCAGTAATATTTTTAACCATAGTACGAATACGTTCATGCACTTCTTTCTGCATTTTACTGTCTAAGGTTCGGATAGTTCCTTCCATCATGGCTTCTTCAGGTATGATATTTGCTCTAATGCCTGAACTAATTTTGCCAACCGTAATAATAACAGGAGCCTTAGTAATATCCATTTGACGACTTACGATGGTTTGTAAATTTTCTATGATGGCTGCACTAACTACAATGGGATCAATACCACTCCATGGAGAAGCCCCATGACTCTGTCTGCCTTTCACTTTTATAGTAAACCAGTCGGATGATGCCATAAATGCCTCCGATTTATAATAAATTTTTCCAAGATCGCCTTCTGAAGAAATGTGAATACCAAATACTGCATCCACTTTGGGATTATCCATAACCCCTTCTTTTATCATTAATGGTGCGCCTCCCTCTTCTGTTCCAGGGGCACCTTCTTCGGCAGGCTGAAATATGAAAACAACCGTTCCGGATAAATCATTTTTCATCTTACTAAGCGTCTCCGCCGCACCTAAAAGCATGGCAATATG
>JAYTSC010000374.1:0-6026 GCA_043745885.1 Bacteroidota bacterium
ATGTAGAATCACTAACCCAACAAACCCATTTTATATGGCAATCAAAATTACAGAAGAGTGTATCAATTGCGGAGCTTGCGAGCCCGAATGTCCTAACAATGCTATTTATGAAGGTGGCGTAGAATGGTCTATTTCCGACGGAACAACCATTAAAGGCGATTTCACCCTGATGGATGGTACAATAGTCGCTTCAGACCAACGGATGGCACCCATTAGTGTAGACATTTACTACATCTCACCAAACAAATGTACAGAATGCCAAGGTTTTCATGAAGAACCCCAATGTGCTGCTGTTTGTCCGGTTGATTGTTGTGTACCTGATGAACTATATACAGAAACGGTTGATGAACTTTTGGCTAAGAAAGCCAAAATGCACATTTAATGCACAGGGGATGTGCTAAACTTTTTTAGTACAAACACTTGTAATACTCGTTTTGATTAAATAACTTAGTGTTGTTAATCGTAGTATTAATAATTGTTGCCTAATAGACAACAACCAGTAACAGCGGGTGATATTTCCCGTTCAAGTTAGGTGAAGAGACAAGGTAGTTTCTTCACCTTTTTTTTATCGCTGATTTCACAGATTTTATCGCAGATTTTATTGCAGATTTCGTAGATATTATTACGGATTTTGTAATTTTTTTTTGAATTGTTCAAATTTTTATGACCGCTTGATTTTGATTTAATTTTGTGTGGATTGTAGTGTAGAAATTACAATTTTTTTCTAATCCGATATTTTCCAATTAGTTTTCACATTTTCTTACGGTATCCATCTCCCTACTCTTGTATATTTGCTGAACAATAAATATGGTATGAAAAAAAGTATTGCCTTGGTTACAGGTGGTTTAAGTGGGGAAGCTCAAATAAGTTATAAGAGTGCTATTGCCGTTGGAAACAACTTGGATCGTGAAAAATATGATGTGTATTGGATAGATATTAATACAGACGGATGGTGGTATGAGTCGAATAATGGCACAAAATCAAAAGTTAATCGGGATGATTTTTCTGTGGTAGATAATGGGAATTCCATCCGTTTTGATGCGGTACTCTTATGTATCCACGGAACCCCGGGTGAAGATGGTAAATTGCAAGGCTATTTTGATATGTTACAGTTGCCCTACACCAGTTGTGATGCTGCAACCTCTGCTTTAACTTTTAATAAAAGATATACCGTTGCAGTAGCTGCCTTTAGTGGAATTCATGTAGCAAAATCATTACACCTTTTTAAACATTCACCCCTTACTGCTCCCGAAATACTTGCACAAATAAATCTTCCGGTTTTTGTTAAACCCAATAATGGAGGAAGTAGTATTGGCATGAGTAAAGTAAATGAGCCTTCTGAACTTGCTTCTTCATTAGAGAAAGCCTTTAAAGAAGATGACCAGGTATTGGTGGAAGAATTCATTAGTGGCAGAGAATTTACCATTGGTGTTTTTAAAGACAAAGGCGTAATTAAAGTATTGCCCATTACTGAAATAGTAACAAAAAACGAATTTTTTGATTTTGAGGCAAAATACCAGGGTAAAAGTGAAGAAACAACCCCCGCCTTAGTTGATGGCAAAATACAACAACAACTAGCATCTGCTGCCCAAAAAGTCTATGCCATTTTCAATTGTCGAGGTGTGGTGCGTATAGATTTTATTTATAATGAAAAGATAAAAGAACCATTTATGTTAGAAATTAATACCGTACCCGGCCAAAGCGAGGCAAGTGTGATTCCGCAACAGGTTAAAGCAATGGGTTGGACGTTAAAAGACTTTTATTCATTAGTTATAGAACAGGCACTAAACTAAGGAGAAATTAATTTGAAGCGGGTTTTAAAATTTTCTTATCTTACTTTGAAAATATTTTCATTTCCCAATTCCTAAATATTTAACGTGTTTACATTCATCACCGATAAGCCACTTTGGGTAAATATCCTTGCAGGAATTGGATTAATCATCATTATGATCTTGTTATTTTTTTCATCCCTATTCTGGATAACGGGGTTTGGAAAAAATGAGAAAGTTCCTACGGTAACAGGTCAGAACTATATTGCTGCCACAAAATTTCTGGAAGAAAAAGGTTTTGATGTAGTGGTTCAAGATTCGCTTTATATAGATTCGATTGCCAAACAAGCAGTTATACGCCAATCTCCTGAAGCCGATGCAATTGTAAAATCGGGTAGGACGATTTATTTAACCATTAATCGAACCATACCCCCTCAGGTAGAAATGCCCAATCTGGCAGGTTTTTCGATAAAAAGTGCTGAAATGTTTTTGCAAAGTTTAGGGTTAAAATTGGGCGAGATAAGTTATAAATCCGATATCGCACGCAATTCAGTACTGGAACAACTAATGAATAATTCACCCATAAAACCCGGAACGAAAATTCCGATTGGTACCACTATTAGTTTTGTTTTGGGAAGTGGAAATGAGGGTGCAGAAGTGAATGTTCCCAATCTAGTAGGTATGACAGTTGAGCAAGCAAGAATTTATTTATCAACCCTGAATATTGCGATTGGTTCTATTGCTGCAATAAGTAGCATCACAGATTCTGCCAATTCTTTCATTATTAGACAAATGCCAGATGTTTTAACCGATTCAATTGGGGTAGATGGCCTGCGCGTTCCTAATAAGATTAAAAACGGGCAGTTCATTGACATATATATTAGTTCATCTGCCCCCTCCGCGTCAGATACTTTGTACCGAACTCCAAAAAATAACTAACCCATATACATAACCTAAAAAGTATGCAAACAATTACTGTAGAAGAATTAAAAGCTAAACTGGATTCCGGAGAGCCGATACACTTAGTAGATGTTCGTGAGCCACATGAACATACAGAATTTAACATTGGTGGTTTATTATTACCATTGGGAAAACTGCAAACCATGCAAACAGATGAAATTGATGAACTAAAAGATGAAACCATATATCTCTATTGTAGAAGTGGCAATAGGAGTGGACAAGCTTGTTTACTACTGGAAACTATGGGTTTTAAAAATCTGGTGAACGTATCGGGCGGTATGCTTGCCTGGCAAGAACGGATTGGTAATAAGTAATGATTGAAAAGGGTAAAATAAGAGGGTGTTTGCGTTAATTAGGTAGTTACAAGCTAGCTTAACAGTCCATTAGTGCTAACTACAAACGACCTTCAGAAAAGCCAACCGCACACGCACGTTTTAGTATATTTGGTTTTGCCCGACACTAAAGTCGACCCTTCGCAAATCCAAAAGAGTGCAATTTTTCCAATACTTTATGTAAATTCAACAACTAATATTTTATTGAACTAATGCCATTCTTCAATTCAGCCTTATTCGAATCAAAACCGGAACTACTCAAAGGTAATCTGCAAATCATTGCCTGCGCTGGTTCCGGAAAGACCGAGTTTGTTTCGGAGAGAATTGCATATATGATTTACAAAAAAGTTGCAAGACCGGACCAAATTGTTGCATTCACCTTTACAGACAAAGCAGCCGAAGAATTAAAGTTCCGTGTTCGTTCTAAAATTAAAGAATTGCTGGGTAAGCAACCCGACATTGGCGACATGTATATCGGAACTATTCATGCTTTTTGTTTTAAAATACTTCAAGACTTTATTTCGAGATACAGAGCCTATGATATGCTGGATGAAGTGGGCAGACTTGCGTTTCTCTCATCCATCAAGCATGATATTGATTTCGATTATCTTTTTAATTCATTAAACACTCGCCACACTTGGAATTTTTACAAGCATGGTAATAAACAAAACTGGGCTTACAGAACTTTCATCAAAGACGTTGACATGTTTCGTGAAGAAGGATTAACAGAAGAAGCAACTCTTTCGGATAGTTTTAGAAATGCTTATAAAATCTATGTGCAAAAATTGGAAGAGAAACGCTTCCTTGATTTCTCGAGCATTCTACGGATTGCGGTTGATACATTAGAAAATGAACCATCTGTTAAAAAGAAACTGCAAGACCAGTATTCCTTCTTTACAGTTGACGAATACCAAGATGTAAATCCGATTCAGGAAAAACTCATTCAAATCATTTCAAACAAGCAAAATGTTTGTGTGGTTGGCGATGACGACCAATCAATTTATCAGTTTCGCGGTGCTGATGTACAAAACATCATCACGTTTCAAAAACGCTATCCAAAAGCGACTATTCATCAATTGAACATCAACCGCAGAAGTTCTGATGCCATTGTAAAAACTGCTGACGAACTCATAAAACTAAATAACCCCGGACGACTTAAAAAATCCATCAAAGACAAAGGACTTAAATCAGATAAAGGCGATTTGTATAAAATACTTTTTCAAACGCAGGAGGAAGAAATTGAATGGATTGTTACCAAGGTGCAAGCCCTTGTCGGGAAAGAATTCTTGGATGGCACCACCGTTCGTGTACTAAAATATTCCGATTTCGCTTTCCTGTTCCATTCCATTAGAAATGAAGCAACCCCATATATCGAAGCACTTCGTGCTGCAGATATTCCGGTTATTTATGCAGGAACAGGTGGTTTGTTTGATACTCCCGAAGTTTCTTCCATTATTAAAATCTTCGCCTTCATTTGTGAATGCGATAAAGATGTTGAGTACGATGATGCTTTCCTGCAAGACATTCACGACAACCTTCCAGATGATTTCTCAATCACTTTCAAAAAATTAAAGTCCGGTATCTCAGCCATTCATGAGGCAAGCAAAGCACAAAAGCGGCTTTCGCTGCAAGGCCTATATGCCAATGTGCTTTCATTACTTGGTATTTCTGCCGAAAGTTTTCACGAAGCAGAAGATGATGTGTTGCTTTTCAACCTTGGCCGTTTGAGCCAAGCAGTTTCTGATTACGAAGGCTCAAGAGAGTATCTCACATTTAACAGCATTAAAGATTTCATTTGGTTCATTCGCTTACATGCCGAAAATTCTTATGACAGTGGCAATACCGATGCCATGGCAGGACTGATTGATGCGGTGCAAATACTTACCATGCACGGCACAAAGGGACTTGGTTTTCCGGTGGTGTTTATGCCAAGTCATTTTCGTAGAAACCGTGACCCTGAATTTGGAACAACCTTATTGGATATTTCAAAATTCGATAGCGACCGCTTTCTGAATTATCCCGAAGACGAAAGACGGATTTATTATGTTGGCATTACTCGTGCAAAGAAATTTCTTTTTGTAACCAGTGCCGAATACAAAGTGGGGAAAGAAAGACGTTCACCAAGAAGTAGTTTCTTTGATGAAATTCCTGCAATACATTTCATCACAACCGAAATTCCCGATCCAACCAAACGCAAACCTTGCAAGGTGGATGGCGTTTCGGAAGAAGCTCGTTTTCCGACCAGTTACAGTGAACTGGCGTATTACCTGAATTGCGGCTACGATTACAAAATGCGTTTCATATATGGCTTCAACCCAGAATTAGTTCCTGCACTTGGTTTTGGCAAGCAGGTACACAACGTAATTAACCTATTGCACAAGGCCTACGAAGACACCGGAAAAATTCCAAGCAAAGCTAAAATTGCCAAAGTAATTGAAGAGCATTTCTATTTGCGGTATGCATCTGATTCGGTTACTGAACGCTTGAAAGTTGGAGCTATGAAAAGCCTCACCAAGTATGTGCAAATGTGGGAAAAGGATTTTTCTCTCTCAGTAAAAACAGAACGACCTTTTGAACTGGAATTTGACAATGCTCTCATTGCAGGAAGCATTGATATGATTAAGCGGGAAGATGGAAGCGAAACTGTTTTAGAAGTAATTGATTTCAAAACAGGAAAGGCAGACAATGACCTGATGCATAAATACGAGTTGCAGGTGCAGCTTTACACCATTGCCGCACAAGAAGCTTTGGGAATTAATACGCAAAAAGCATTAATACATTTTATTGATACCGATAAAAACGAACGCCTTGCCGTGCAGACTTCTCCGGCTGCCTTAGAAACCGCCAAAGAGGAACTGAGCTTCGCCTTACATGGCATTACCAAAGCCACTTTTAAACGTGATGCAAGGCAAGACAAAATTTGCAAAGGATGCGACTGGTGCAATATGTGCCCTAAACGAAAAGG
>JAYTSC010000375.1:0-2380 GCA_043745885.1 Bacteroidota bacterium
TAATAAGTCCATTGCAGTTTGCAATCGGTCTTCTTCACAGAGTGAGCCTCCAATTTGACCGCCTTGCGCTTTCATGAACGTGTAGGCCATTCCGCCACCGATGATAATATCAGTAGCGCGTTCCAGTAAATTTTCTATGATCAGGATCTTGTCGCTCACTTTGGCACCACCAATAATAGCAGTGAAAGGTTTTTCGCTTTGATGCATTATTTTTTCTGCACTGGCTATTTCACTTTCCATTAATAGCCCAAACATTTTTTTATCGCCAGGAAAAAACTGTGCGATAACTGCTGTGGATGCATGCGCACGGTGAGCCGTTCCGAAAGCATCATTCACATACACATCACCCAGTTTACTGAGTTTTTCTGCAAAAGCGGTATCCCCTTTTTCTTCTTCTTTATAGAAACGTAAATTCTCTAGTAACAATACTTCACCGGATTGTAAAGCAGCTGCTTTATCAATTGCTTCAGAACCGATACAATCATTAGCAAATTTTACCGTAGCCCCGTTCAATAATTTAATGAGATGATTCACCAAATGTTTTAATGAATACTTTTCTGTAGGTCCGTTTGTAGGGCGTCCTAAATGGCTCATTAAAATGGCAGATCCTCCATCATCCAATACTTTTTTAATGGTTTTGATGGTAGCGGTCATTCGGGTATCATCAGTAATTTTATAATCTGCATCCAATGGTACATTGAAGTCTACGCGGATAAGGGCTTTTTGGCCTTTGAAGTTGTGGGTGGAGAATTTGCTCATAGGGATTTTTTTTAACACACAGGAAGATAGGTAAAAAATAGGGCACATAGATTTTGCTATGTGCCCTTTGCTTTATACAATGTTTTTATGTGTTTCAAAATAGTTCATTAGTATTCCGAAAGTTGAAGTGTACGACGCCCGCCTGGTCGGACGGGCAAGCAACAGAAGCTCAATAATGAGACGAATACCCGTACAACACTTATTTAGAAATTAATCCTGCGAAATATTTTACAGTACGAACTAGTTGGCTTACATAACTCATTTCATTATCATACCAACTTACGGTTTTAACCAATTGTGATTCGCCTACTGTCATTACTTTGGTTTGTGTAGCATCAAATAAAGATCCGAAATGGGTTCCGATTACATCAGAACTTACAATTTCATCTTCATTGTAACCAAAGCTTTCATTACTGGCAGCTTTCATAGCAGCATTAATTTCATCTACAGTAACTTTTTTACCCAGTATAACAGCTAACTCAGTAAGAGAGCCTGTAATAACAGGAACACGTTGTGCACCGCCATCTAATTTACCTTTTAATTCAGGCAATACCAATCCAATGGCTTTAGCAGCACCTGTACTATTAGGAACAATATTAGCGGCCGCAGCCCTTGCACGACGAAGATCGCCTTTGGGATGCGGGGCATCTAATGTATTCTGGTCGTTGGTATAGGCGTGAATGGTGGTCATGATACCGGTTACAATACCATAATTATCATTTAATACTTTAGCCATTGGGGCCAGGCAATTGGTGGTACAAGAAGCGCAAGAAATGATGGTTTCAGTTCCATCTAATATGGCGTGGTTAACATTGAAAACAACTGTTTTCAGGTCACCTGTTGCCGGAGCTGAAATCACAACTCTCTTGGCACCTGCTTTGATATGCGCTTCCGCTTTGTCTTTATCGGCAAAGAAACCTGTTGATTCGATTACTACATCCACTCCGTGTGCCCCCCAAGGAATTTGTGCGGGGTCTTTTTGGGCGTATATCTTAACAGATTCTCCATTAACTACAATAGAATCATCTGTAGAAGTAACTGTTGCACCTTCGAAACGACCTTGTGCGCTATCATATTTTAATAAGTGAGCCAAAACCTGTGGACTGGTAAGGTCGTTAATGGCTACCACTTCAATTCCCTGCATATTATATATCTGACGAAAAACCAAACGGCCGATACGTCCGAAACCGTTGATAGCAACTTTAACTGTACTCATGAATCCTTGTTTAAATGATGAAAAAACGAAACGAGGTGCAAATTTACGAGGAATATGAAGAATTTAGTGATATTTTTTGGTTAAAGATTGATAGGATATTGTGGGAGACTTGCATTTGTGAACTGAGAATTGGAAGTTATTAATTAGGGTGCCATGTATATATCAATCAATTTTATAGGTTACCTCATGATTCAAGTATCACAACTCAGGAATCACTTCAAGTGATGAAGGCTCAAAAAGACCTACTATCCCGGTATTCAGATAAAAAGGGTAATTATTTTAAAAATCATTTGGCAGAAAAGGGTCACAGACCTATTTTTGCAGCCCATTAAACAAAATGGCCGGTTCGTCTATCGGTTAGGACAGCCCCCTTTCACGGGGCAAAGACGGGTTCGATTCCCGTAC
>JAYTSC010000376.1:0-2882 GCA_043745885.1 Bacteroidota bacterium
GGGTGCCAAAGTTTTTCCCATTCAAAACTATAAAAGCCCTGATAACCATCGTCTTGTAATAGTTGGATGGCTTCAAATATAGGAGCGATGCCTTTATCCAGAAGGGTATCCCGAACTTTTCCATCTACATGAATTAGGTTTTTAATATGGGTATGTTTGATATACCGTTTTAATTGTGGATATACTTCGGATGGTGAAATATTGGTTTTTGTCCACATATTCACAATATCCCAAACCAAGCCGGTTTCTGTGCCGGCTACTGATTGCATCAGTGTAAGAATTTCTGCTGCTTGTAATAATTCACCATGGGTTTCTACTAGAACATTTACAGGACTTCCTTCTGCGAAAGCCGCAATGGCCATTAGTGTTTCAGACATATTCTCCAAAGTTTTTTCTCTTGTCGCTTCTGTTGGAAACTTATCCGGAAATACACGAATGGCTTTACAGTTTAATGCGTTTGCCAAATCAATAAATCGCTTTGCCTCATCTATATTTTTTTGTCTTTTCAAACCCATTGGCTCATGTAAAACAGCAGAGGAATCCAGACAAACTATTTGCAAACCCTTGTCTTCCACTTTTTTTCTAGATAAGGCTATGGCAGTAGGAGAATTGAATTCGGAACATTTTACCAAATCCAGTTCACGTAGTATCCCTCTCAATTCAATTCCATTGTAGTCATGAACTTTTGCAAAATTTACGATTTGGTCAAATGTCCAATCGGGGCAACCCAAGGTAGAAAAAGAAAGCAATAATGGTTTTGATTTGTTCACCCAACTTTCTCCTATAGCACCCACAGCTAACATAACACTTAGATTGCTAATAAATTTTCTTCGTGAGGGAGATGAAACCATACTAACGAATTGATAGATGAACCCGCAATTATACAATATTACCAGCCAATATAAGGCGGTGGTTTTATACCACGCAATCTTACATACACAATTAATTGCCCCAGGTGATGGCCCTGGTGGTCGTGCATTAATACCACTATCTGTCTTTTTGATTTGGGTCCGGCAAAAAAAGTGACCATTTCATCCAATTGCGAAGTCAGCAATTGTTGATGTGCCATGGCTCCATAATTATATGCATCTGCAACAATTTTCAGTATTTCGGCTTTAGATTTAGGCAAACTGTCTTTTTTTTCAGTTGGTACTTTTATAGACAAATAAGAAGAAGACAACCATTTTATATTTTGAGCAATATGCATCAATTGCTCTCTCACACTCATTTCTTCTGGTACCGGTTTAAAATCATAATCTTGTTCGGGTATTAATTCAGCAAGACTAAGGGTATAGGCTTTTGCATTTATCCATTTGCGCAAGAGCTGTGCTTGCAAACTATCTGTAACTTGGGCATCTGCATTTGCATACCCAACAATCACCAATAATAGTATTGCGAAAAATTTTCTCATATCATGTTTGCATAAAAATAATATAAAGTATCCCGCTTAACAATCACTTTTATTTCACCCGATGAAATTCTAAATCATGAAAATCATAACTAAAATCAGTTAAAGGAGAAATGGCGCGCATCGAAATTCCAGAGGCTTTCCCTTCTTCATCCAAACTAAAATTTACGAATGCATCAGCATCCATACTACGATCTCTCCATTTTACCACAAACGTATTTCCCTTGTAAGGAAAAAGTTCACCGGTTAATTTAGGAGAACGTTTAGCATCGAACCAAGGTTTGCCATTTTTCACAGATATCGTTACATCTCCAAACCAAGCATCGTGGTAGGTTCCTGTAAATAAACTGATATCGATTTTACTTTTAGTGGCAGCCATCTTTATTTCATTCGAGATAGAATCCATTAAATGGTTGGCAGAAAGCAATGCTTGTTTTCGATTACCGGATAATAAAGTAACCCAATCATTCCCTTTTTTTCCTAAATAGCCATCTTTGATTTGGTTGGTGATAGACGAAAAAGCGCCGCCCTCTTGCTGGTTGGTTAATACAATAATACCCAAATTCAATTCAGGAATCATGGTAATTTGTGTAACCATTCCTTCCAGTCCACCGGTATGTGAAACTTGTTTATAGCCCATTACATCATTCACGCCAAAACCCAAAGCATAGGCAGAAAAATGGGTATTGTATCTACCGGGACCATTAACAGGAATGATGGTTTGTGGTGTCCAAAGTTCTCTGGCAACTGCTTCAGAAAAGATTCTTTTACCATCAGTTGTTTTGCCGCTATTTAAGAGCAATAGTACCCATTTGCCTAAATCATTGAGGTTGGCATTTAATCCACCTGCTGAATGACCAACAGCCATCGTACTTCTTGCAATCACCTGTACCTTTCCGTCAACGGGTGCATGTCCTTCAATTGTATTGCTTTTGTCATTTAGCCGATCAAAAGAAGTGGCTGTTTTATTCATATTGAGCGGTTGCAAAATTCGCTCCGTTACAAAATCATCCCAACTTTTACCGGTTACCCTGGCAACCACTTCACCGGCAATGATATATAGGTTATTATCGTAATCGAATTTTGTACGGAAGCCGGAAACAGGTTTTAGAAAACGGAGGTTATAGATAATATCTTTCAACACAAAATTGCTTGAATCGGGGAAAAACATCAAATCTCCTGCACCCAAACCTAAACCACTTCGATGCGTTAGCAAATCACGAATGGTAAATTCTTCGGTAACATAAGGATTATATAATTTGAACTCAGGAATATAATCCCTCACTTTATCATCCCATTTAATTTTGCCTTCATCAACCAAAATTCCCAATGAAGCAGCTGTAAATGCTTTGCTGTTGGAAGCAATTCCAAACAAAGTATTTTCATCCATCTTTTGCATGGTATTTAATGAACGAACGCCGTATCCTTTTGCATGGATTAGTTTCCCATCTTTTATTACACCCACTGCAATGCC
>JAYTSC010000377.1:0-3874 GCA_043745885.1 Bacteroidota bacterium
TAAATAAGTTCTTCAAACCGCCTGCTACGATTATTCTCATTGGTTTCATAACCCATCGTTAGGTCTTTGTTAACCGGATTTTCAGAACCTTCCGTTGAATGAAAGGGAGAATGATTCATGTTAAAGACATAACCACTTTTGGGTTGTAATACTTGGGGCAAATCAGTTAATGGATGAATCGTATTCCATAAAGTAGCACTGGTATTTCCCGGTAAAGTTGTTTTCCAGTTATAGTTTTGATCACGAATGGGAATGCGACCATTGCTCAAGTAATAAACAGTATCATATTTGTCAGCATAAACAAGATTATATCCCGGAATGGCCATCATATTTAGTGCAGTCTTGAACTCCGTAAAATTCTTTGCTTTATTGAATCGATACCATTCTTCCAATCCCCGAATATCCATCTGTGCAGGCATACGAATAGAAAAAACGCCTTTTTCAGTTATTAAGGTTGGTCCATATTTACTCCAATAAGTTTTTTTGTTAACCTTTATTCTAATTTCGGCAACTTTTACTTTTAGTGCTGCATTTTTTTCTTCCAGTGTCTCCCATTGGCCATCAAACTTGTATTGTAGTTTATTGGCCGGATTCATTTCCAATTGATATATATCCAATTTATCAGGAAAATTCACAGTATGTGCCCATCCTAAATATTCATTCGCTCCGTGTAAAATACAAGGAGACCCGGGAAAGTTGGCCCCAATAATATTCCATCCATCTTCACTGCATAAATGGGCTTCATAAAAAGCAACGGGGCCTTCCAAAGGTTGGTGCGCATTGATAGTTAAATAAACCTGACCGTCAGTTGTTTTATTGCTGTTGAGTGCAAATGCATTACTACCTCCTGTCTTATAATTTTCAAGTAAGGGAACCGTACCACCGATTATTGCAGATAGGGCCTTGTCAGCTCCTGAAAGAACACATAACTGTAATACAGAATATTGTATCATATCTTTCGGAGTTACCGGGAAGGCTTTTCTCATCAAAACTTCTTGTGGATGTTTGGCGGCATAAGCGTTCAAGCCGGCACAATAGCCCTCCAATAATTTTTTAAAAGCCGGACTAAGATCTGTATCATATTTTTCTTCCACCAATTCAGGAATACGTAAAAGATGAATAATATAATCGATCGATGCTCCTTTTTTACCTTGGTAACTCGCTAACATTGCTTTACCAGCCAGTAAAGATTGTTGAATAGTGGTGAAATCATCCTCAGCATGTGCCCAAGCCAAGCCATAAGCCACATCCGGGTCTGTTTTGCCAAAAATATGGGGCACACCAAATTTGTCTCTTACAATATCAATTTTGGAAGCATCAATTTGCGCATTTGAAATAGAAAAGTGGAGTAATGCAGTAATCAATAATAAATAACGTAATCGCATAAGCCTATTTAAGTGTAAAACAAATATAATAAGAAAAAGTTTGAAAAAAGGCTCGAGGTAAAAGTCAATGGTAACCTCCAAAACCGTAGCTTCCTGCTTTACTTGAAATATATTTCTTACTAATGAAGGTGGGTAACACAAAAAGCAAGTTATATGAACAAACTACTTATTACCTTTGTCAAAATTACCTACACATGGGAATCTGGAACCAACTTGCCGAATATCTCTATATTAAAAAAAGAGATCCTAATGAAGAACGTACCAAATGGATGAAGTACATGCATGGCATGAATAGAATTTCTCTACTTATGTTTCTTGTTGCTATATTCATTATCCTATTCAAATTGGTCGTTCTTCCGTTGATTAGAAAATAAGCAATTATGCGTTTGATTATCTGGTTATTACTTTCAATGATAACCAGCTTTCCAACAATACGTTGTTACAGCCAGAAATGCGATAGTATTATTTGGAAAGGGTTTCATAAACTTAAATGGAATAATTTTAAAGGGAAACCCGATAATAAATCTGCAGCGTCAGCCCTCACAGCAGCCAGTCTTTATTTCTTTTTTACTGAAAAAAATGAGGGTGTTGATTTCAAATTTATTGCTAGTTTCTCTACCTGCCATTCTTGGGTAAAAAAGGGTGCCACAAAAGATTTGTTAAAACACGAACAAACGCATTTTGATATTGCTGAATACCATCGGCGATTAATGGCAAAAGAAATGTTAGAACTTCACTTTTCTAAAAAAATGGATCCCAATAAATTAAGTCCAATTACCATCCGATATAATCGGCAGTTTAAAGAAATGGAAGATCAATATGACAAAGAAACCAACCATTCCATCATTACAAAAAAGCAAAAAAGATGGAGTAGAAAAATAAAACGAAAAGTGAAGTATTTAAATGAGTATCATCCCATAAAATATCATATTGATTTTCACTAATTGGTTGCAATGTATTCCACAATACTTTTCGCTGCCTTAGCAGATGCATGTCTACCGGCAGATAGAATGGCTTTTAAGTCAAAGTAATCTTTCTTCAAAATAGCTTTTCTATCTGCATTGTTTAATAAAGCTGATAATTCTTTTACCAGATTTTCTGAGGTTAATTGGTCTTGAATTAATTCCGTTACAACCTCTTTATCCATGATCAGGTTTACTAATGAAATATATTTTATCTTAATCAGTCGTTTAGCAATTTGATAACTTATCGAACTGCCTTTGTAACACACTATTTCCGGAACACCAAACAAAGCGGTTTCTAAGGTTGCTGTTCCACTGGTAACCAGTGCAGCACTAGCTTTCATCAGTAAGTTATAGGTTTGGTTTCGAACTGAAGCAACATTTTGATACGCAGTAAAAAAAGGTTGATAAAAAGTAGCATCTATTCCGGGAGCTTCTGCAACCACAAATTGATATTCAGGAAAAAACTTTGCTACTTCGAGCATAATCGGAAGTTTTTTCGCAATCTCCTGTTTTCTGCTTCCCGGCAACAATGCAATGAGTCTGGAGTTAGAAGTCTTAACTCCAGACTGCTTTTCTTCTATTACCTCAACCAACGGATGCCCCACATACTCCACATCCCAGTTCCATTTATTTTTATAGTAGTCTTTTTCAAAAGGTAGAATGCAGAGCATTTTATCAATGCATTTTTTCATTTTTTTTACGCGATTCTCTTTCCATGCCCATACTTGTGGAGAGATATAATAGACAATACGGAAGCCTTTTTCTTTTGCCCATTCTGCAATCCTTAAATTAAAGCCGGGGTAGTCGATCAGAACAATTACATCGGGCCGGTAAGCAAGAATGTCTTGTTTGCAGAATTTAATATTTTGTAAAATGGCTGGTAAATTTTTTATTACTTCAGCAAAACCCATAAAAGCCAATTCGCGATAGTGCTTTACTAAATGTGCACCTGCACCTTCCATGAGATCGCCTCCCCAACAACGGATATTTGCCGATTTGTCTAACAGATGTAATTGTTTAATCAAATTACTGCCATGTAGATCGCCACTTGCCTCGCCAGAAATGATGTAGTATTTCATACCCCCTAGGCCCCCGAGGGGAATTTTTTGATTGGTGCAAAATACAACTTCTCTACCGTTATGTTTGATGGGAAGCGGATAAAAAAATATTTCCGCTTATAATAGATTGATTAATATAGAGTTGGTTTAATGATTCATACAGTTTCGCATATAAACTAAAAAAATAGTTTGTAAACTAAAAAAATAGTTTATATATTTGATTCAGTATTAAAAACACCCCCATGAAACCATTAACGAAAGCAGAAGAACAAATCATGCAAAGCCTTTGGAAATTAGAAGAAGCTTTTTTAAAAGACATTATTGAAGCCCAGCCGGAACCCAGACCACACCCGAATACAGTTGCCACTATTGTAAAGATCTTGGTAGATAAAGGTTTTGTTGGCATAACACCCATTGGAAGGGTACACCAATATTATCCTTTGGTATCAAAAGCCACGTATTCTTC
>JAYTSC010000378.1:0-1648 GCA_043745885.1 Bacteroidota bacterium
TTTTATCATAAACAGTCAAAGCAGTTTTTCGACTCATTGCATAATTACAATATGGCGGTACCAGCACAAGTATATCTTGGGATGATCTATTACGAATTGAATGAACTAGATTCGGCTTTATTTTATTGCCTGATGGCAGATAAAAATATGAAACGGTATGGTGATAAGATAATGAGTTGTCCAAATTTGACTACGCTGGCGATGATTCAATTAAAAAAAGGTCATGTACAGACTGCACACAATTATTTTCAACAAAGCCTATCAGCTGGTTATTTAATAGATCAATATTTTGCTACTCGTGTAGCAAACCTTGAAATTGCAGTGATATATCAACAGGCTGGGCAAGTTGATTCTACTATCTATTATGCACAAAGGGCACTTGATGATGCGCAAAAAAACGGCAGTGGCCTTATAATTGCGGAAGCCAGTATTTTTATGTCTTCGCTATATGAAAAACGTAATCTTGAACTAGCCCTTCGTTACCACAAAATGGCGGTGGCAGCTTTAAAGAAAATAAACAATCTAGGCAACCTTAATGCCATTCAGAACCTGATGGCATTTGATGAGGAAGAGCGACAATTCGAAATAGCAACTACACAAGCTGCCTATCATAATCAGGTGAGACAATATACATTGCTGGCTGGTTTAGGAGTGTTCCTTTTAATTGCGTCTTTTCTATACTTTAATAACAGGCAGAAACAAAAAGCAAACGCATTGTTGCATGATCAAAAAGAAGAGATCAATAGGCAAAAAGTGATAGCTGAAAAGACGCTTTCCGAATTAAAATCTACCCAATCCCAACTGATCCAATCCGAAAAAATGGTGAGCCTTGGCGAACTTACCGCGGGCATTGCCCACGAAATTCAAAACCCGTTAAACTTTGTCAATAATTTTTCTGAAGTAAATACAGAACTAATTGATGAAGCTACACAGGAAATTGATAAAGGAAATTTTGGTGAAGTGAAAGCAATTTTAAATGACCTCAAAGAAAATGAACAAAAAATAAACCATCACGGAAAACGCGCTGATTCTATTGTAAAAGGTATGCTGCAACACAGCAGAAGTAGCACCGGGCAAAAAGAGCCAACTGATATCAATGCTTTGTGTGATGAATATGTTCGGTTAACCTATCATGGATTACGGGCTAAAGACAAAAACTTCAATGCAACCATTAAAACCGATTTTGATACATCTATTGGCATGGTCAATATTATTCCACAGGATATGGGAAGGGTGGTAATGAATTTACTCAACAATGCATTTTATGCCGTGTCCGCCTACTTGTCCATCCGAAACGAAGTGAAGGCGGAAGCCTTTGCGAAGGCAGGCAGTGATTACGAACCCACTGTTTCTATTGCCACAAAAAAGATCGGGAATAAAGTTGAAATTAGCGTTACAGACAATGGCAATGGTATTCCACAAAAAGTTTTAGACAAAATCTTCCAACCCTTCTTTACCACCAAACCCACTGGGCAGGGAACAGGGTTGGGGTTGAGCTTGAGTTATGATATTGTAAAGGCACATGGTGGAGAATTAAAGGTGGAAACGCAAGAAGGAGAGGGAACTACATTTATTATTTCATTACTAACTAACACCAACTAATGAAACTGACTAAAAAGCTGGAAGCAGAAATTCTACAGGTATACAA
>JAYTSC010000379.1:0-2020 GCA_043745885.1 Bacteroidota bacterium
AACCAATACCATTGGAATGTTCCGGCAATAGTAGAATCTACTATGGAAAAATTTGAACAACTCACAGGACGTTCTTATAAATTATTTGAATATTATGGACATGAACATGCAGAAAGTATCATTATTATTATGGGCTCCGGTACCGGTGCAGTAAATGAAACCGTTGATTACCTGAATAGCAAAGGCGAAAAAACAGGTTGTTTGCATATACATTTATTCCGTCCATTTTCTATTCAACATTTCGTTAAAGCCTTGCCTAAATCGGTGAAAAACATTGCCGTACTAGACCGTTGCAAAGAAACCGGAGCCATTGGCGAACCCTTATTTATGGATGTAATCAATGCCTTACATGCCGGATGGGATTATGCTATGCCGAAAGTAATTGGCGGACGTTACGGACTTGCCTCAAAAGAGTTTAATCCAGGAATGGTGATGGCCATATTTAATGAACTTAAAAAAGAGAAACCAATAAAAGGATTCACCATTGGGATTGAAGATGATGTTACACATAAAAGCCTGGTGTATGACAAAACTTTTTCATTAGAGGACCAGCATCTTTTTCGTGGATTATTTTTTGGATTGGGAGCAGACGGTACCGTTAGTGCCAATAAAAACACCATAAAAATTGTAGGCGATGTAACAGACAAGCATGTGCAGGGTTATTTTGTGTATGACTCAAAAAAATCTGGCTCACTAACCGTTTCACATCTGCGTTTTAGTAAGAACCCGATTCATTCTACTTACCTGATTAATTCTGCCAACTTTGTAGCCTGTCATCACTTTAACTATTTAGAGAAATACGATATATTAAAAGATGTACAACCAGGCGCAACGTTTTTATTAAATGCACCCTATCCAACTGAAGAAGTATGGAATCACCTGCCCAGAAAAATTCAGGAAGAAATTGTTCACAAACAATTAAAATTGTACGTGATCAATGCCTCTAAAGTTGCTAAAGATACAGGCATGGGATCACGTATTAACGCTATTTTACAAACCTGCTTTTTTGCCATTTCGAATGTAATTCCAAAAGAGGAAGCCATATCCTATATTAAAAAAGCTATCCAAAAAACCTATGGCAGAAAAGGAGAAGAAGTAGTACAAAAGAATTTTGATGCTGTTGATAAAACCTTAGAAAACCTTTCACTAATTGACTACACTAATTTCCGTATTGGCAACAAAGAGATAGAACCACCCATCTCTGGTAATGCTCCTGATTTTGTACAAAAGGTGTTGGCAAAAATAATTGCCGGCGAGGGAGATGAATTAGCTGTAAGTGCATTCCCTGCTGATGGCACCTATCCTTCAGCAACCACCAAATATGAAAAGAGAAATATTGCCGATCAAGTTCCTGTTTGGGATCCAAGCCTTTGCTCTCAATGTGGTAAATGCTTTTTTGTTTGTCCGCATGCTGCTATCCGTCCAAAAGTGTATAGCAATGATTTATTAAAAGATGCCCCTTCTTTCTTTAAACACATAGCACCTATTGGTAAAGAATTTTTTAAAGACCAGGAGTCATATACTTTACAAGTGGCAGTAGAAGATTGTACCGGTTGTAATTTATGTGTAGATATTTGTCCCATCGAGAGTAAAACCATACCCGGTCATAAAGCAATCAATATGCAGGAAGTTTTACCGCTGAAAGAAACGGAAAAAGAGAATTGGGATTTCTTTATTGGTATTCCTGATATTGACAGAACCCGAGTTAACAGAACAACTGTAAAAGGATCACAACTTTTAGAACCTTTATTCGAGTTTTCCGGCGCCTGCAGTGGTTGTGGAGAAACCCCTTACTTGAAATTACTGACCCAATTATTTGGCGATAGAATGATTGTTGCCAATGCAACCGGATGCTCTTCTATTTTTGGCGGCAATTTACCTAGTACCCCTTGGGCAAAAAACAGCGAAGGCCATGGACCCGCTTGGGCTAATTCCTTGTTTGAAGACAATGCCGAATTTGGATTGGGTATTAAGCTGGCAACAGATATGAAACAAAAATATGCAAGTAGTTTATTAAAAA
>JAYTSC010000380.1:0-2707 GCA_043745885.1 Bacteroidota bacterium
GAGAAGGTTCAGAAAGATCATTTACGAAAACTGTTATACCCCTTTATCCTTCGCAGAACCAAAGAGCAAGTAGCCAAAGATTTACCTGAAAAACAAGAAATGGTTCTTTTTTGTGAGATGGGTGATGAGCAAAGAAAAATTTATGAAGCTTACCGAAACGATTACCGCGATAAAATATTAGGGGTTGTTGAAGACCAGGGCATACAAAAATCGCAGTTGACAATATTACAAGGACTAATGAAGTTGCGGCAAATATGTGATAGCCCTGCTATTGTAAAAGAAGAAGAGCGATTTCCCAATGTATCGGTTAAGTTAGAAGAGATAGGACGAGAAATTACCGAGAACATAAGCAATCACAAAGCCTTAATTTTTTCTCAGTTTTTAGGTATGTTGGCATTGATCAAAGAAAAAATGAAAGAATTAGGTGTTGATTATGAGTATTTTGATGGCAGTAGTACCGTAGCAGAAAGAGAAAGAGCCATCACCCGTTTTCAAAATGATGAAAACTGTCGTGTATTTTTAATTTCATTGAAGGCTGGTGGTGTCGGGTTAAATTTAACTGCTGCCGATTATGTATATATTGTTGATCCCTGGTGGAATCCGGCAGTTGAACAACAAGCTATTGACAGAACTCACCGGATTGGTCAGACTAAAAATATCTTTGCTTATCGGATGATTTGTACAGATACGGTAGAAGATAAAATATTAAAACTGCAGGAGCGTAAACGTAACCTTGCCAGAGATTTGATTACGGATGATGAAGGATTTGTGAAGAGTTTGACAAAAGAAGATGTGGAATATCTATTCAGTTAATAAGAAAGATATACGCAAAAGAAAGCCTTCTCCAATCGGGAAGGCTTTCTTTTGCGTATTAAAAATATTATTCGCCTACCCTGCATTTTTCAGCAACCGTATGAAAAATTTCATGCGTTTCTTTGATTTGTGCTATCAAAGTAGCATCATCTTTTTTTGCCTTTACAGAAGCGCTCAATAAGGCACATTGTTTTACCGGTTTGATAAGCGTTTCAGATGTTTTCAGTGGTTTAAACACGGCTGGAATTTTTGCCGCTTTCCATGTTCTAGCAGATAATAATAAACTATCTGATTTTGCCTTCAATGGTTTCAGATTTCCTTCTTCAGATGGATGAAAAATAGCGCTCATTAAGCTGTGAAAATTTTGCATTTCTTTCCAATCAGATTTTTCCTGCGCAGATACTACAAATGGCACCGATAGGATGAATGCAAAAGCAATTTGTAAAAGAAGTTTTTTGATTTTTATGATTGTCTATTTATTTTTTTAATTCAGCTGCAGCAATCAACACTTCCGGATTTTTCTGAAAATCCTCTTTACATTCTTTAGAGCAAAAGCCCAATACTTTGTTTTTGTAATGTGCCGTATCAGAAATACCTGCAGTTACAGGCATACCGCAACTGGGGTCTTTCCTATTATCAACCAGCATATGCTCGAAGATGTTGGAGGTATCTTTCGAGACAGTAATAGAATCTTTTGCAGTCTTATTTGTATCAGAAGTTCCTGATTTACAAGAAAATAAAATGACAAATAAAACAACCGCCAAGCCGGTCATTTTAATTTTTTTAGATATCATTTCCATAAATAATAAGATTTAATAAGTAATATTTTGAATTTGTAAAGTAACGAAAATGAAACCATAAAATGTTTACATTTTCTTAATTTGGTGTCAATACTTAAACAATTCCATGTGCTAAATTTCTCAGTTTGGAATATTTGGGAATGATAAAAAAATAATATGGATGATATGATTCAAACAGTCTTTTGCTGGGTTGAAATCGGATTGTTCAATTAATAGCTATTTCGAAATGCTAATACATTTTTTAAAAATTCTATCAAAATAGACAACTCTGCCTATCATTTGTCGATTTTTACCGATTTGTAGCCATCAGTCCCCAACTATCACAGTAGTTTTCCGTTAATATTAAAAAGCCTGAATGGGCAAAAGAAGCGATTTACATTTGTTTTTTTTATTATTTCTATATTATGTATAAGATTCTTACATTAGTTTCCGGTTTGTTAATCACCTCTTTCCTTTTAGCACAAACCACCGGCACAGTGAAAGGAAAACTAGTTGACTCTCTCACTAAGCAGTCTTTAAAAGACGCATCTATCACCTTATTAGATGCCAAAGATTCCACACTGGAAGTTTTTACCCTGGCAAAAGCGGATGGTAGTTTTTCACTCACTAATTTTCCTTTAAGTGAGATGATTGTTCAGGTTACATTTTTGGGATATGAACAATTTTCAAAAAGGGTTAAGTTTTCTAAAACAAACATGGCTGTAGATTTGGGTAATATATTTATGAAACCTGCATCTAAAGATCTAGGGAACGTCACTGTTACACAGTCTGCTATCCAGATGAAAAAAGATACTATTGAATTTACTGCTTCAGCATTTAAAACAAAACCCAATGCAGTAGCTGAAGACCTTATACGGAAAATGCCCGGAATGGAAGTGGGTAAAGATGGGTCAATAAAATCGCAGGGTGAGGCTGTTCAACGTGTTTTAGTAGACGGTAAACGTTTTTTTGGGGATGATCCTAAAATGGCTACCAAAAACCTGCCTCCGGATATCATTGATAAAATTCAGGTATTTGATGACCAAAGTGATCAAAGTAAATTTACCGGTTTCGATGATGGGAATAGAGTTAAAACCATCAATATCACTATTAAA
>JAYTSC010000381.1:0-3913 GCA_043745885.1 Bacteroidota bacterium
AACATTAACTGAAAAAACCCCGGTAAATGATTGCCATGAAATGGTGGAAGACAGCATAGGAAATATTTTATTACTGACCAATGAAACAAAAAATAATATTTTAGTGTATGATAAATCAGGCAAACTATTATCCAGCTGGGGACACGAATACCCCGGTGCACATGGATTAACCATTCACAAAGAAAATGGCGAAAATTTTCTGTTTATTACGGATACCATAAAACACCAAGTGTATAAAACAACTATTGACGGAAAATTATTAATGACCATTGATTATCCTGCTGAAACGGGTGTCTATAAAAACAAAGAATCATTTGTTCCTACTGAAACCACCGTTTTACCAAATGGCGATTTTTATATTGCAGACGGGTATGGTTCACAATACATTATGCATTATGATGCCAATGGAAAACTAAAACATTTCTTTGGAGGCAAAGGAGAAGGACAGGAACATCTGGATAATGCACATGGCATAACGGTAGACACAAGAAAAAAATCAACCACACTGTTAATAACTGACCGCACAAGAAATTGTTTTAAAAGGTTTTCGATGGATGGAAATTTAATGGAAGTTATAGCCCTTCCCGGTGCCTGTGTTTGCAGACCGGTAATAAAGGGCAATCATTTGTATGCTGCCGTTTTGCGGTCTCCAACATTGAGTAATGTGGGAACAGGATTTGTAACCATATTGGATAAAACCAATAAAGTAGTATCCAATATTGGTGGCACTAAACCTGAATACAAAGACAACCAATTGCAACCTATGTCGCAGGCTGAAAAATTATTTGTTCACCCACATGATGTCTGTGTCGATGATGAAGGAAGTATTTATGTAGCACAATGGAGTTCCGGCAAAGTATATCCTTATAAATTTACCAGAGTTTAATTCGTTCTGTTTTTTGGATTAAATGAAAGTTAAGAAAACATATATGGAGCGAATTATTAAAATTGGGGAAGGCATTTTACTGGGAACGTTTATTCTCCTTTTATTCCTTCTTTCATTTGAAAGCAGGTTACACATACCTGATTGGTTAATGGTTGCCGGACGAATGCATCCCTTGTTTTTACATTTTCCTATTGTGCTTTTATTATTGGCTTTGATAACCCCCTGGTTACCGGTTACTGAAAAGTCAGAAAAACAATTTACTTTATTACGCCTTATAGCATCTTTATCGGCAACCATTACCGCCATTATGGGGTTATGGTTATCTCTAGAAAATATAAATGGCGGAGATGTTTTACAACTTCATAAATGGGGTGGGATAGCGATTGCAACTTTTGCTATTCTTTTTTATTATTTCTATGCAAAGCTAATTAGTAATCAAACCGGGAAATTAGTGTTTTCGGTTACAGCAGTTGTTTGTATTACAATAACCGGACATTTTGGAGCCACCATCACACACGGTAATAATTATTTGATAGCTCCCATACAAAGCCGGTTTATTATAAAAGTTCCCATTGAGCAGGCAGTGATTTTTACGGATATCATAAAACCGATTTTTGACACAAAATGTGCCAATTGTCATGGTGGAGGAAATACAAAGGGAGGTTTATCTCTTGAAGATAGTTTGGGTATTTTAAAAGGCGGGAAATCAGGTTTTTTACTTAGTTCTACAGATTCAACTATTAGTGTATTGTTAAAGAGAATTCATTTACCCGAGGGAGATAAAAAGCATATGCCGCCTGTCTCAAAATCACAATTAACCACAGAAGAAATGGCTCTTTTAACTGCATGGGTACATTCAGGAGTACCATTCAATCATAAATTAATCAGCTTACCAGAAAAAGACAGTTTACGTTTACTGGCCGCATCATGGATACAT
The DNA here is from genome assembly GCA_043745885.1 of Bacteroidota bacterium. GTDB lineage: Bacteria > Bacteroidota > Bacteroidia > Chitinophagales > Chitinophagaceae > Sediminibacterium. The sequence goes on from JAYTSC010000381.1 coordinate 1,824, forward strand.
CCGGCTCAGCAATCCGATAATCAAAAAACCTATGCCTTTTCTGCCGTAAGCGATAAAAAAATAAAAGAGCTCAATAATAATTACCGTGTGCTGGAACCACAAGGAGTAAACTCTCCGGCTCTCGCCGTTTCTTTTTATGGGAAAGCGGTATATTCCAAAAAATCACTCGAAGATTTATTGACTGTGAAAGAACAAATAGTTTATTTAAGTCTTTCAAGAATGCCGGTTAAAGATGATGAGATGGGGATTGTCAATCAAATGAAAAACCTGGAAAAACTAAATATCAATTATACAGATATCACCGAAAAAGGTGTTGCGCAGTTAATGGGCTTACAAAAATTACAGGAGATTTCATTAACCGGCATACCCATTACAAATAAAACTATTGAGAAACTGGCTGCATTACCACAACTAACTTCACTTTTTATTTGGAAGACAAAAATCGATAGTATTCAAATAAAGGACTTGCGGAACAGATATAAAAAAATACATTTTGAAACCGGTTTTGTGGATGATGGAAAAATATTTGTTGCTTTGAGTTCACCGTTGATTCAAACAAAGGGAGGCGTTTTTGATAACTCGATTTATTTAAAAATGAAACATTCTTTTAAAGGCGTTGAATTGAGATATACTTTAGATGGCAAGATACCTGACAGCGCATTTAGTGAGGTATATAAAGACAGTATACGAATAGATTCAAATACCAAAATAATCGTAAGGGCATTTAAAAAAGGATGGATGGGAAGCTTACCTTCTCAGGCAGTGTACCTTAAAAGAACGTATCGTCCGGATTCCATTGAATTTGCTACACCACCAGACCCCAAATACAAAGCATTACCTGCTATATTGGCTGACGGTGAATTGAGTGATCAAAATTTTGGTAACGGTCAATGGGTGGGCTATATGAATAATGAAGCATCTATTTATATGTATTTTAATAACAAAATTCAATTACATAGTGTTTTAATAAATGTTTTAAAAAGAACTGAGCAATATGTTTTTCTACCAACACAATTAGAAATCTGGGGTGGGATGAGTAAAACAACTTTAAAATTATTAGGCAGGATGAACCCTCCCCTGCCATCAAAAAATGAACCGGGTCAGATGGTACAGGAAACATTTACATTTTCTCCGGCTTCGGTTAAGTGTATTAAAATTGTTGCCAAACCCATTAAATCCCTACCCAAATGGCATGCTGGAAAAGGGAAAAAAGGCTGGACTTTTTTGAATGAAGTAGTGTTAAATTAAGCAGACAAAATTTATCATACATTTTTAATTTTATTCAAATGTCAATTGCTAAACTAATTTTAAGTTACCTCCTTACAGCCATCGTTTTCTTTGCCATTGATATGACATGGCTAGGTTTTATTGCCAAAGGCCTTTATCGAAAATACTTAGGTGTTTTTTTAAGTGATACGGTTAACTGGCCGGCTGCTTTCATTTTTTATTTTCTTTTTATTATTGGGATATTTATTTTTTGTATTATGCCTGCCATTGAAAAACAGTCAGTAAGTAAGGCACTTTTAATGGGGGCTCTATTTGGATTTTTTACTTATGCAACCTACGATCTTACCAACCTGGCTACACTTCGTAACTGGCCACTTACCATTGTATTTGTAGATATTGTTTGGGGAATGTTTTTAACGGCCCTGGTTAGCATGTCGGGATTTTTTATCACTAAATGGATTTCCTAAACCATGCTTGCCTTATACCTACAATGCGGATTACTGATTCTGATGTATACTAGCGGATGGTTCTTATATTCAGTAATAAAAAAAAGAAACGATGTGGCAGACATTGCATGGGGATTGGGCTTTATCGTTATTATTGGTTATCTTTTTTTTAGTATGAACCACCCAACACTATTGGCTACCAGTGTTTATTGCCTTGTAGGAATTTGGGGTTTCAGATTGTCTATACATATTTATTCAAGAAATAGAAATAAACCCGAAGATTTTCGGTATCGGCAGATGCGTAACCAATGGAATGGTACTGTATTGCTTCAAACATATTGTAAAGTTTTTTTATTACAAGGTCTATTAATGCTCATCATTGCTTCTCCTTTATTAATGGTGAGTTTAGTAACAACA
>JAYTSC010000382.1:0-2447 GCA_043745885.1 Bacteroidota bacterium
TAATGTTGTTTTTCACTATCGAAAAGTTCAAATAGTTCGGGTTGATAAGTTTCAAAAGCCATTACCACATTTTTTACTTTCCAAACAAAAATGCCGGCATTCCAAAGAAAGTCCCCACTAGCTACAAAGGTTTTGGCCAGTTCCAGATTTGGTTTTTCAGTAAATGTTTTTACCTGATAAATACCCTCCGCCACAGCCATGGCTTCATGTTGAATATATCCATAACCCGTATTAGGATGGTTGGGTTTAATACCCAGTGTAACCAATGATTTAATATGGCCTACAAAATCCAGTGCTTGCAGCGTAACTTTCCTGAAATTTTCATTATCTAAAATCATATGATCACTGGGTGCCACAATTAATGAAGCTTCAGGATCTTTCTGTAAAAGTTTGAAAGAAATATAGGCTACACAAGGTGCCGTATTTTTGCGGCTTGGCTCCGACAATATATTTGCCTCTAACAGTTCCGGTAACTGCTCTTTTACGATATGTGTATATTCATCTGATGTAACAATAAAAATGTTCTCCGCAGGAATAAAACCGGCATATCTTTCATAGGTCCATTGAATCAATGTTTTACCGGTATGTAAAATATCCAGAAATTGTTTTGGATAACTAGTGCGGCTGCTAGGCCAAAAACGACTGCCAATACCCCCGGCCATAATCGCTACATAGTGATGCTTATTCATAAGGTCTAAAATCAATTTTCGGCAATTTTGCGTTGCAATATTACAAGCTTATTCGTTCGTTCACATTAATATCCTGATTAAATAATTCCCTCTCTAACCAGGTCGTGTATATGTAAAACACCCACATACCTGCCGTTCTCCTCTACAATTAACTGGCTGATATCGTTATTTCTTAACATATCTAATGCTTCTACGGCTAATAAAGAAGGTTGTACAGTTTTGGGTAGTGGCGTTAAGATGTCTTTGGCAGTTATTAATTTAATATCATCTGTTCTCTCTAACATTCGTCTTAGATCCCCATCAGTGATAATACCGATTATTTTATTTTCTTCATTTGTAACTGCAGTCACACCAAGTCGTTTAGCACTAATTTCTACGATGACTTCTTTCAGAGAGGCCGCTTCTTTAACCAGTGGAAGTTCATTAGAAGTACACAAATCACCTACCGTCAGATATAAACGCTTACCCAGATTACCCCCTGGATGAAATTTGGCAAAATCTTTACCTGTAAACCCATTCAGTTGCATTAAACAAACGGCTAACACATCACCCATAACCATTTGCGCGGTGGTACTGCTGGTAGGTGCCAGATTATTAGGACAGGCTTCCTTACTAACGGTTGTATTCAGCACCATATTCACATTATTTGCCAAGAAACTATCCAGTTGTCCAACCATTCCAATTAACACATTGCCAAAATTTTTAATAAGTGGGATCAATACTTTTATTTCAGGGCTTTCGCCACTTTTACTAATTATAAGTACAATATCTTCACTTTGAATCATTCCCAAGTCACCATGAATGGCATCGGCTGCATGCATGAATAAAGAAGGGGTTCCTGTTGAGTTCAGGGTAGAAACAATCTTCCGGGCTACAATGGCACTTTTTCCAATGCCACTGATAACCAATCTGCCTTTTGAACGATGAATGGTTTCAATAGCCTTTTCAAAGGAACTATCGATAAAGTTGGCCAAACCGGCAACAGATTGAGATTCAAGCTGAATCGTAAGTAATGCAGTTTGTATGATAGAAGGCTTCATGGCAGTAAAGGTAAACTTTAACAGCAAAGTGAAGGTATTGCAGCCATAGTTCGTTAACTTCATGTTCTTTTTAACATGCCTCTAATAAGCGCAGGGAATACTAACTGAATATAATACCGCCGGAACAGTTTCTCCGTAAACCAAGCCGTTTAAATTTTTTTAAGTGATTATTTCCGCAAAATGGAGTATATTAATTCTTGATTACCAACTATTTCCCCTTCGGGAAGAAAATCGAATTTGATAAATGGCCATAAATACCAAGAAACCAAGCCCCAAAAAAATAGTTCAGCCAAAAGTCTTGGCTCCAAAATCTACTAAAATTCATACCTATGATATTTATGGGGCACTAGAAAAATATTTTGGATTTCGTGAATTTAAGGGAACACAAGAAAAAGCAATTAATAGCTTGCTAAATGGGCAGGACACTTTTGTAATCATGCCTACCGGAGGAGGTAAAAGTTTATGTTACCAGCTGCCGGCCATGATTATGCCCGGATGTGCCATCATTGTTTCTCCTCTTATTGCTTTAATGAAAAACCAAGTAGACCTGGTAAGGGGATATAGCGAAAATGACGAGGTTGCCCATTTTCTTAATTCTTCTCTAAACAAGGGCCAAGTTAAGGCAGTAAAAGATGATTTAACGAATGGCAAAACCAAACTTTTGTATGTAGCCCCTGAAACATTAACCAAACAAGAGAACTTGGAATATTTCAGTGAT
>JAYTSC010000383.1:0-5794 GCA_043745885.1 Bacteroidota bacterium
ATACCCCTCATTTTTCTTGGGGCAAGATTTATGACTACTGTAACCTGTTTACCTACAATTTCTTCGGGTGTAAAATGAAGCGCAATCCCTGATACAATGGTTCTGGTTTCGAAACCAAGGTCTACGGAAAGTTTCAATAGTTTATCTGCTTTCTCAACTTTTTCGGCAGATACAATCGTACCTACACGTAAATCAATTTTTGCGAAATCATCAAATACAATTTCGGGTTTACTTGCTACCGGCAATGGTGGAGTATTAGTTGATTCATCCATAACAATTTCTTTTTTTGTAAGTACTATTGTCGTTTCACGATTTTGTACTGCCGCACGCAATTTTTCCAATTGATAGGCAATCTCGCTATCCTCTATTTTTCTAAATAATAATTCAGGTGGACGAAGTGAATAGCCTACACTCAATAATTTCGTTTTTCCGGCATTTTCCCAATCCAGCATTTTGTCAACCACCTTCATCAGGTAACACATTTTTTTTGCTGTAAATGGCAAGAATGGATTGATGAGTACTGCCAGGTTTGCACAAAGTTGCAAACAGATATGTAAAGTATTGTCAATCGATTGTTGCGCTTCCATTGTTAGTTGGCCATCCGAAGAAGTCTGCTTCACTACAATCCAAGGTTCTTTCTTTTGCATGTACTGGTTACCGGTACGGGCCAGTTTAATCACTTCGAATAAAGCTTCCCGGAACTTGTATTGTTCTAACAGCTTTTCAACTTTATTCTTTGTAATATGTACTTCATCCATCGTGATTCTGTCAAGGTCCGTTAAACTATCAGCATGTAACGGTGGAACTTTTCCTTTGCATAATTTATGCATCAAAACCAAACACCTATTCACATAGTTTCCAAAGATGCTAACTAACTCGCTGTTATTGGCATCTTGAAAACCTTGCCAGGTAAATTCACTATCTTTTGTTTCGGGGGCAATCTGCGTTAAATAATAACGAAGCACATCAGCCATCTGTGTACCGCCATTTTCTTTATTGATGAAGTCATCAATATAATCCTGCATTTCAATTTTCCAATTTCGACTGGTACTCATTTTGTCGCCTTCCAAATTCATAAATTCATTGGAAGGAACATTGTCTGGCAAAATATTACCATGCAATTTCAGCATCACCGGAAAAATTAAACAATGGAAAACAATATTATCCTTACCAATAAAATGTACCAATTTAGTGTCTTTATCTTCCCAGTAAGGCTTCCAGTCTTTACCGGTATTTAATGCCCATTGTTTGGTGGCACTGATATAGCCAATAGGCGCATCAAACCATACATACAGCACTTTACCATCCGCTTCTTTTAGTGGCACTTTTACACCCCAATCCAAATCGCGTGTAACAGCGCGTGGTTGGAGCCCGCCATCTATCCAACTTTTACATTGGCCTAATACGGTACTTCTCCAATCGGTTGCATGATCCTTTAATATCCAATCACGTAAAAAATCTTCATGCCTGTTTAAGGGTAGGTACCAATGTTTGGTTAATTTTTTAACAGGAATATTCCCACTTAAAGTACTCACGGGGTTAATTAATTCATCCGGACTAAGGCTCTTCCCACATCTTTCGCACTGGTCGCCGTAAGCACTTTCATAAGCACAATTCGGACAAGTTCCTTTTATGTATCTATCTGCTAAAAAACTGTTGGCTTCTGTATCGAAATATTGTTCGCTTTCTTTTATTTCCAAATCTCCCTGACTATTCAACTTGGTAAAAAATTCCTGAGCAGTTTTATGGTGAAGTGGGTCGCTGGTTCTGTGATAGACATCAAAATTGATTCCCAAATCTTTAAAATTCTGCTCCATTATGGGATGGTACTTGTCTATGATGGCTTGAGCAGTAGTTCCTTCTTTTGTAGCTTGTATAGGTATGGCAGTGCCGTGTTCATCGCTTCCACAAACATACACCACGTCTCTTTTTTGTGCTTTCAGGTAACGAACATAAATATCTGCAGGCAAATAAGCGCCGGCAAGGTGGCCAATATGTTTTAAACCATTGGCATAGGGAAGAGCGGAAGTAATTAAATATCTTTTGGGTAAACTCATATTTATTTCAACTTTATTTCTTTACCAATATTTTGTTGTGTCATTCACTTATGATTTGCCTATATGGCAACCAAGCAGTGCAAAAGTAAGTAATCCGTTGAAGTGCGACAATATTAGGTGCACAGCCTAAAGAAAAGCTAGAAGTACTGGCAACTCCGATTTAAAAGAACCTATTAAACACCAGGAATTAAATTTGGATGTTTCGGTTAAGTGGCTTAGATTTGATATCATTTTAATATCAAAATAAATAATATGGAAAAAATTAGAAAGTGTATGTCGGGGTTTACGGTATTTATTGCCGCAATTATTCTTGTATTAATGGGGATAGTTACCATTATAAATGCTACCAATAATCATGCACAGCCCACCACTGGGGTTGTATTGTTTATGCTAGCCTGTTTTATTGCTGCTTTGTTTTTGTTTAAAGGCTTAACAACTATTCAACCAAATTTTGCGGTTGTTCTAACTTTTTTTGGAAAATATGTGGGTACTGTAAAAGAAAATGGACTATTGTTTGTTAACCCCTTTTTTGTAAAACAGAAAGTGAACCTACGTTCTCAAAGTTTGGAAAGTAATAAGTTAAAAGTGAATGATAAAATGGGTAATCCTATAGAAATTGCCGCAGTTATTCTTTGGCAGATCAAAGACACTTATAAAGTGGTATTTGATATCGTTAGCTTTTCTCAATATATGACTAATCAAAGTGAGGCTGCATTAAGACATATTGCTTCTACTTGTCCATACGACATCAATGAGGATGAATCTGCATCACTTACTTTACGCGATGGGGGAGATAAAGTAATTGCTTTGCTCGAAACAGAATTGAATGAACGATTGGCAAAAGCCGGAATTGAAATTACGGAAGCAAGAATTAGCCACTTGGCTTATTCACCTGAAATTGCGGGAGCAATGTTACAACGTCAACAAGCAACAGCCATTGTTGCTGCAAGAAGTAAAATTGTTGAAGGGGCAGTTGGAATGGTAGAAATGGCGCTTGATTTGTTATCCAAAAAAAATATTGTAGAATTAGATGAAGAGAAAAAAGCTGCAATGGTAAGTAATTTATTGGTTGTATTATGTGGTGAGAAATCTGCAACACCTGTTTTGAATACCGGCACTTTGTATCAATAATTATTTATTTTATTATTCCAATTTTGAGTAAAAAATCATTTGTATTAAGAATTGATATTCAGACTTATGCAGCGCTGGAAAAATGGTCGTCTGATGAATTCAGAAGCGTGAATGGTCAAATAGAAATGTTGATTGATAAGGCCCTTCGAGAATCGGGTAGGAAAAAAGAGTTGCATGGTAATATCATTAAATCAAAATCAATAAATAAGTCTTGACTTCAATGATTCAAATCCCCTCATACCTAAAAAAAGGCGACATCATCGGCATTGTTTGTCCATCTGGATTTATGCCTTACAAAAAAGCAACTATCTGCATTGAAATTTTACAAAAATGGGGTTACAAAGTTATGATTGGGAAAACTTTGGGTAGCCGGTTCCATTATTTTTCAGGAACAGATACAGAAAGATTACTCGATTTGCAGTTGATGCTCAATAACAAAGAAGTAAAAGCCGTTTTATGTGGGCGTGGGGGCTATGGAATGAGTCGTATTATTGATCAGCTTGATTTTACAATATTCAAGAAAAATCCTAAATGGTTGATTGGATTTAGTGATATAACCGTTTTGCATTCACATGTTTACAAACAATTTCAAATAGCTTCTCTGCATGCACCCATGGCAGCCGCATTTAATGATGAGGAATATAAAAATGAATTTGTTCAATCCTTGCGAAAAGCTTTGATGGGAAGGGTATCAAATTATACTTGTACAGCACACCCATTTAACAGATTGGGAAAAGCGGAAGGAGAGTTAGTAGGAGGTAATTTATCCTTATTGGCACATTTGGTAGGAAGCAAATCGTCTGTAAACACAAAAGGGAAAATATTATTTCTGGAAGATGTGGGTGAATATATATATAATATTGACAGGATGCTGCTGCAATTGAAACGAAATGGTATGTTACACCAACTTACAGGATTAATTATTGGAGGATTTACAGAAATCAAAGATACCCTTACCCCTTTTGGTACTGATGTTTTCTCAGTTATCAAAGCCCAAGTACAAGAATTTACTTATCCGGTTTGTTTTGACTTTCCGGTAAGTCATGAAAAAAATAATTATGCGTTAAAAGTAGGTGTGAAACATCGATTAACTGTTTCAAAAAAGAGGGTGGTATTGAAGGAATTAGTTTGATAGGACAAAAATTTAGCCGCAGTTTCGTAGATTTATTATTAAATAATCTGCTAATCTGCGGCTAAAGCTTTTATAATTCCCAAGTTTTTCTTAATAATCGTAACCAGTTTCCATGCATTATATTTTCGCAATCAGTTTGCGAATAACCGCGTTTCAATAATAGATCAGGAACTGTTTCAAGATCTGAAATAGTATCTATATCATAAGGACATTGCTCTTTTCCGAAAGCCCCATCCAGATCAGTACCCATACCTATGTGCAAAGTATTTCCTGCTATCTGACAGATATGATCCATATGATCTATCATCTTTTCTAAACTACAATTCATTTCTTTAGGATCTGAAATCCCTTTTTGCCAATTGGGTACCATCATCCAAGCATCTAAAGCACCCCCAATTACTGCATCTTTTTCTATCAGCACTTTAATCATTGCATCGCTAAACTGACGGTTATGATTTACCAGGGATCGACAATTATTGTGACTGGCCCAGATGGTTCCATTAAATAGATCCATTGCATCCCAAAAAGCTTCATCACATAAATGTGTAGCATCGAGAATAATATTTAGCTTTTCCATTTCTTTCAATAAATCCTTTCCCATTTCTGTCAAAGCACCGCTTGCATTTGTTCCGTTTGCATACCTGCCGGGACCATAATGTCCGGGCCCTAATGCTTTTAATCCGTAGGCATGGGCACGATGTAAATGATCTAATGTTATTAATGAATCGGCGCCTTCTAAACTTAATATATAGCCGATTGGTTTTTCTGCATTTGATTTTTCATTGTTCCAAATTGCCAAATGATTTTCAAGGCCAATAAGGTTAACTATCTGTACCATCTCTCCTGCTTCTTCCATAGCCTTGTACCACTGCAACTGACCCTGTGTTTGTGCCCATGCCTGTTCTGCGGAGTGCCAACCGGAGCGCTCCTCTCCTGGAGGAACATAGCGGGCAATTTGTGTAGCTACTACTAGGCCAATATTTCCTTTTCTTAATTCAGGTAAGGATACCATACCTTTTGAACGGTCGGGTTTATCTGTCATTGATTCTTCTCTTTTTCTTATTTCACTAACCGGCAAACGAAGGTCACGGTTCCATTCCATGGCATTCATGCTGAGATCAAGATGGGCATCGATTATGAACATAGTATCGTAATTTCTCAGCGGTTTACTCAGCCCCTTTGCTACTCTGTGGTTTTAAAAAATTGCTAACCGAAGAGACAAAAAGTAGCAGAGGATTTCGCAGAGTTTAAATGGTTATTTTTCTGGTTCTTGCAATTACCTTCCAGCTATCAATTACTTCATTGTTTTCAACAATCACAGCCCAATCATATAATGCAACTGTAGGACAGATATGTACAGGCACTCCATATAAAACATCGCCTACTTTCCATTTGCTGGTGTCAGGCATTTTCAACACCAAGTGTTCTTCACTTTGACCGATGGGTATGGCATCTAATGCATTTAAAAAATGAA
>JAYTSC010000384.1:0-2973 GCA_043745885.1 Bacteroidota bacterium
GCGCATCATGTCTTCAAAAGCGACCATCATTTCACTGGGATCAATCTCAAATATTTGGGTGATAAAACTCTTGTAGGCTTTTGCATGTCTTGCCTCATCAGCAGCAATCACACCACAAATTTTAGACAACTGGTTATTACCATGCTTTTTAGCCAATGTGGCTGTTCTTCTATGTGAAATATTGGTGGCCATTTCCTGAAAGGAAGTGTAAACAAAATTTCTGTAGGGATCTCTTGCAGTGCCAATTTCCATTCCATCTGCAATTAAGTGTTGGGTACTGATTTCCATTTGGCGCATATTCACTCTTCCTGATAAGTAAACATATTTGTTTAACAAATCGCCATGACGGTTTTCCTCGGCCGTCCACATGCGCATCCATCTGCTCCAACCTTCGCGATTTGTTTTCCCAATACCCTCCACATCGGTTAACCAGGTTTCATAAGTAGGAAGTGCTTCCTCTGTAATAATGTCACCAACCAAAACAGCCAAATAATCATAGGGAAGTTCTTTGCACTCTTTCTGTAATTCTTTTACCTCGGATAAGAAATTTTCATTACTACTGTCCGGTAAGAAATCTGTTGGCTGCCAGTTAAGGTCGATTTTTTTTAAAAAGGTATCAATAATGTCATCCATCTTTTGAGCCAGAAAATGCATTACTTCTATTCGGGATTGCTTAATGTCCATTACTTTTCTTGAAATTGTGAGTCTATTACAAATATTGAGATCGCAAAGGTACGAAAATCATAAGGTTTTCTGTCTTTTTCAGATTTTCAATTGTAAAGGGTGGATCAAAAAATCGGGAATAGGAATTAAATAACAAAAAAAATTGATTTTAGTTCGCTCAAATAAATAATGAATATTGGGTCTAATTTATTTATTACACTGGTAATCAAAACGGGTAATCCCAAATAACAAACCCAAACCCTGTTGCTGGTCACCACCGGCAGTAGTTTGAATGATAAATCCATCCTTACTAAACACATATCCGGAAAAAGTAGTGTACCAATAATCTATTAATGATCCATCATTAATGTCAAAGATCCTTGTAAGTATGCTTTGTACCGGAGAAATGGCTTTTTTACCAAAGTTAAATGCCTGCAAATAATGATAACCTTCAAAAAAATCAGGAAACAAGTAAAGCCATGGTTTAACAGTCTTGGTAGTATCATAACTAAGTGTAGCTTCTATGAGTTTTGTTTTTGCAGTACCGGCCGTAACCAAACAACTAACTAATAGACTTTTATCATATTGATAATTTGTTTCAAAAGAAGGTTCAATTGATCCATTTAAAAAAATTCTCTTTTTAACTAACAATCCCTGACTGTTATAAAAATACAAACACAATTTATCATCAGAACTTGGATCAGTAATATCTGATTTAGTAAAGAAAGTTGTAACCAATTTGGTGTTTTTATCAATTAATAGCCATTCACCGGTGGAAAGGTTAACCGTATCTCCATTTACGTTTACCTTAATATCAAAATCTACTTTGCCCGACAAACTATCATAGGAAAGTAAATTCGTGGCGAAAAAACTCGTGTCACGATTTACCAAGAATGCATTGTCTGTATTGACATTATCCCGATTTTTTTGAGAAATCCTGATTACAGAACAAGTTCCTGTACCCGTTGTGAGGTTTATAGGGCTTTCGCCTGTTGCCGGGTCTGTTTCTGTGAAACTTTTACTGCAGCCGGATACGAATACATAAGCAACTGCCAGCAAGCAAATTTTAGAAAATAATTTTAATACTGGCATAACTAAATGATAACGATTTGTTGTGTATTAATTTCCCCGTTTACCTCAATTCTCAAAGTGTAAATTCCTTTAGGTAATCTAAGATTAACCGGTATTTTAATTGTTTTATCTGAGAACATAAGTCTCCTCAAATCCCAAAATTTGATTCCTGTTTGATTGGAAATGGTAACATTAAGCATTGCACTAGTAACTGTTTCAAACTTAATCTGAACTGTAAATATGCCATTGGATGGGTTTGGATAAATTTTTACATCATACGATTTTCTAGTGGAACTGGGATCTGTAACTACCAAAAACTCTTTCGAAACATTCCAACATACCCTGTCTAAACTGGTACTAACATTATAAATACCCTTTGTTTTAAGGTTAATTAAATTGGTAGTTTCATTGAGTAAGAACTTATTGTTCAATATCCATTGATAAACATTCGAAACACTGCTGATTAATATATCACCCGACTTAGTAATCGTAGGTACAGGCGTAATGTTTTTTCTGGCATATACTGTAATCGATGAATCTGAATAACAGGCAGGATCTTTCGTGCCAATTTTTAAATACACGCCGGTATTCTTTCTAATCAATATACTAGATGTAGTATCACCAGTACTCCATAAATAGCGATCATATTTATCTTTGCTGCTAATCAATACCGAATCAATGAAGCACAATAATGTGTCTTTTTCGAAGAAGCTTATTCGAGGCCTGGATACTGTTGGAGACGGATTTACTTTCGCAGTTGCACTGGCTGAATCTTTACATCCGGCAGTTGTGGTAACTAGCAATTTTACAGTATAAGACCCGGCTGCGCTGTATTTATGAGAAGGATCAAAAAGCGTAGAAGTCTCTAAATCCCCAAAGTTCCAAATGAAATTAGAAGAAGTAGCATTCGTAGTGTCTAAAGTACTGGTATTGGAAAATGAAAACTTATTTTCTTTAAAGCACTGTTCAGATTCTTTTATAGAAAACCTGGCAACCGGTAATGGATTTACTTTTACAACCACTGCTAATGATATAGCTGAGAGCACGCCATTGATATTTGTTCTAACCGTATAGGTTCCACTACTAGTAGCCCGGTAAGTTCTAGCTGAATCTCCATTTAGTGCCGCTCCATTTTTATACCACTGATTATTTACAGTATCTGAAGAAGTTAATAAAATACTACCACCGGTGCAGAATATTTTTGAATCGGCCAAACTAATCATTGGTGCTGGTCTTAAA
>JAYTSC010000385.1:0-2320 GCA_043745885.1 Bacteroidota bacterium
ATGGCCACTACCCGATGGTTGACAAATTCCCATCCCGAGATAAAAGTATTGGCTTTAAGTATGATTAAGAATGAGCCAATGGTTTTGCGTATGATTAAAAATGGTGCCCGCGGCTATCTTTTAAAAGACTGTGAACCAGCAGAGTTAAAAACGGCTTTATGGGAAGTATATAGCAATGGATATTATTACAATGAACTGCTTACCCGTAAAATGAAGGTTAAAAAATTGGATCCTGGGAAAGTGGCACTTACCGAACAGGAGTATATTTTTATGCGTTGGACCTGTACCGAATTAACCCACAAGCAAATAGCCGAAGAAATGAAATTGAGTCCCAGAACCCTTGATGGGTATCGGGATTCCTTGTTTGCAAAATTGGAGGTAAACTCCAGAGTAGGCATTGCCATTTATGCCATAAAAAACGGGTTGGTTCAAATTTAGCAGCTTATTAAGCCAATTCTTAAGAGAGAAATAATTTTGTGCTCGGTTGTCGGTACGGTCAGGCTGGAGGGCCCAGAATAACTTACTATAATCAACAGAAAGCTGAGAATCTAGACTAAGACTGATCTATTATTGTAAGGTAATAACCTTACTAAATATTTCATTATGTCAGGTAATAGCCTTGCATTTGTGATCAAATTTTTGCAAAAATGAACAAGAAAAATCTGCTGATACAACAATTGGACAAAAAAATGGCTTCTTACGCACCATTGAAGAAAGTTGCTATGCCGCCAACCGGATGGATAAAAGCCATACGTAATGCCTTGGGTATGTCTATGCAACAGTTGGGAAACAAACTTTCCATAACCAAACAAAGCATTCAGGAATTTGAACAAAGAGAGTATGACGGCTCTATTACACTCAAATCATTGAAAGAAGTGGCGAAAGCGATGGATATGCATTTGGTGTATGGGTTTGTTCCTATCGATGGCTCATTACATGCTCTGATTAACCGCAAGGCAAAAGATCTTGCCGGCCAAATTGTGCTGCGAACTTCCAACACTATGCAATTGGAAGGTCAGCAAAACTCAACAAAGCGTATTAAAAACGCCATTCAAGAAAGAGCCCATACCATCAAAAATGAAATTCCGAAAATCTTATGGGATTAGCACCGGAATATATGGATGGAGAAACCCCTTTAGCCGAAGATGAAAAAGAAGGACTACTCATTTAGGCAATTGCCACCTATGGCGACTTAAACAAATTTGAACAGCAGAATATTGAACAGGCAGTGGAATGGACAATGAAGCGCTCATTTAAACAGGAAGAAGTTTTTACTGAGGCTTTCCTTAAAGAGGTTCATAAAAAAATGTTTGGCGATGTGTGGGCTTGGGCAGGAGCGTTTCGCAAAACGAACAAAAATATTGGCGTGGACAAATGGCAAATTTCTGTGGAGTTGAAAACGTTATTAGATGACAGTTTATTTTGGATTAGCCATACAGCGTATGAGCCTGATGAACTGGTACTTCGGTTCAAACATCGTTTAGTGAGTATACATGGTTTCCCAAACGGCAACGGCAGGCATAGCCGCCTGGTGGCGGATATTGTGATTGATAAAATTTTCAAACTTTCTATTTTTTCTTGGAGAGCTTATGATCCTGTGCCCATTGGTAATGCAAGGAAAAAATATTTAGACAGTATGAAAGCCGCCGACAAAGGAAACTATAAACCACTCATCGCTTTTGCAAGGTCTTAATGCATTCGTTTTCCATAGAAAATTTGAAAGTAGAAATTAACTATTAATGCAAGGGTAGGCAGGCCATTTATGCCATAAAAAATGGGTTGGTTCAAATTTAGTAGCTATCCGGTAACAAAATCTGCGATTAAAAAAACGGGGTTTTTCCCGTATTTTAAGAAAAAAAGTCAGTTTACATTTATACCTGTAAAGAAAACTAACCTGGTAACCCACACTATTACCCGTTAGGCAGAAATGGTGGTTCCATACCGGGGGGAATTGGGAACACTGTTTCTGCTTCTTTTTTATCCACAACTATTTTTTTATTTTACTGTTTGGCAAGAACAGTTTAATTAAAAGGAATGTAAGAGAGGTTTGCCTCTCTTTTTTAGCTTTTAGGGGGGGGCAAAAAAAGATAGGTAATGGCTATCAAGTAAAAGGTTGATAAGAAATTAGCAAAGATCTACAAAAAATATCAGACCTTCCTAAAATACGATAGGCCATGAAAACCACAAATGCAATCGTATTATTATCTGGTAAACCCTTGCTGATATTTCCTTTTTTAAATTTATAATGCGCTACTTTTATGTACATTCTTTGCCATTTGAGTTGTATTGGCGTTGTGGGAGAACGCGTATAAGTAAGTTA
>JAYTSC010000386.1:0-4345 GCA_043745885.1 Bacteroidota bacterium
ACAATATGAATTAACCGGAAATGAATCGGATAAAACCATTGCTTCTTTTTTCTGGCAAACGATGGTCAATCACCACAGTTATGTAATTGGAGGTAATAGCAGCTATGAATATTGTGGAGAAGCAGATAAACTGAATGACAGGTTAAGTGACAATACCTGTGAAACCTGTAATACCTACAACATGCTTAAACTCACCCGTCATTTAATTTGCTGGCAACCCAAAACTGAGTATGCCGATTATTATGAAAGAGCATTGTATAACCATATTCTCTCATCGCAAAATCCGAACGATGGTATGATGTGTTATTTTGTTCCTTTGAGAATGGGTACCCAAAAACAATTCAGCGATTCGTTTAATACATTCACTTGTTGTGTAGGAACGGGTATGGAAAATCATTCTAAATACACAGAAGGTATCTATTATCATAGTGGGGATGAAAAAAACTTGTATGTGAATTTATTTATCGCTTCAAAACTAAACTGGAAAGAAAGAGGTATCCAATTAATACAACAAACCAATTATCCTGAGTCTGATAAAACAATGCTTACTGTTCAAACAAAAATTTCGCAAACATTTACAATACATATTCGCCAACCCTGGTGGGCAAAACAAGGTGTACAAATAAAAGTAAATGGCAAAGTAATATCGGCCGCTAAAAATGCAGATGGTTATATCACATTAAATAGAAAATGGAACAACAACGATAAAATCGATATAGAATTTCCCATGAGTATTTATACCGAAAGTATCCCTGACAACAAAGACCGTATTGCCATTTTATATGGTCCATTGGTGCTGGCAGGCCAGTTAGGCGATGCAAAGCCTGATCCCGTATATGGTATTCCTGTTTTGTTAACAGATGACAGAAATGCAAGCAATTGGATTAAACCTGTTGCCAACCAGCCACTCACATTTAAAATGCAACATATCGGTGAACCCTTTGATGCTACACTTATCCCATTCTATAAAACGGTTAGTCAACATTATAGTGTGTATTGGGATTATTTTTCAAAAGGCGGTTGGGCAGCAAAAAAAGATAACTATGAAGCAGAGAAAAAAAGATTGAAAGAAATTGAGATGAACACGATTGATTATTTTCGTATTGGCGAAATGCAACCCGAGCGTGACCATAACCTCAAGGCAAGTGAACGCTCATACACAAGTGATGCATTAGGAATTAATGGGAGGGAAGCAAGGGTAAACAACTATTTTTCTTTCGATATGAAAATTGATACTGCATTTAACAACAGTCTGCTGTTTGTGTATATTGGGGATGATAGAAATAGAAAATTTGATATTTTGGTTGATGGAAAATTATTCAAAACAGAAGACTGGAAAGGTGGAGAAGGCAACAAATTTTACAATATTGTCTATCCCATACCTACGGAATATTTAAAAAACAAAACAAAAATCAATGTTCGGATAGAAGCGAATTACAGTAGTACGGCTGGAAGGATTTTTGGGTGTAGGATAGTTAAACATTAGTACTATCGATGATTAGTGAACTGCGAATAACAATATCTCGGAAAGAACAATAGGGTTATTTGGAAGAACTACAAATATTCCTAGTCTGCAGTATACCATAAGAGGCTGCCCTTTAGAGACAGCCTCTTTGCTAACCGGACGGAAGTTCTAAGCCCTTTACATAGCTTAACAAGAACTTACTCATTTTTACACAAGAGATTGATATTTAACATTTTACACGTTGTTTTTATTTTTTCTATTTCACAACTTTACATGGGTTGATGTAAGTGAGATAGAGTAAAAAATAGAGTAAACCCGTGTATTATGATACTACCAATCAAACCGATTTGTAAAAAAGAATGGTCACGCCGCGATGGTACAAGTGTAATTTTCTTGCAGTATTGTCACAATTCTGAAGAATGAGTTTTAGTTGATACAGGCTTTGCCATTCCACCTGAATACTGGAACAGAAAAAATAATCGTATAAATGCCAACCTGCCTGAAAAGTTCGGTACTGTCTCGTCCTGAAATAGGTTTACACTAAAAAGTGTAAACCTATTTCAGGACGAGACACGAAAGGTTGGGAAATGAAATAAAGGGAAGTAATACCTTATAAAGATGCTGGGTATACCTTATTTCCAGGTTCTCTGGGCATCTTTATCCATTTTCCCTGGTAGCATTGCCCATAAGAAAATGTAAAAATTGACTAATATTGTTTCAATATTGGTCTTTTTAGTTTAAATTGGGATATGAAAGGAAATGAGAATTTTTCAGGAAGAAGAGTGGTGCTTGTACACTGGAAAAATACTTGTGTATACCCATATGAAATTTATTCCAACCTTAAGAACTTTTGCCTTACTCATCCTGAATTCAGTTATGACACAGTAAGCAATTATCTCTCGAAGAAAAAACTTCCTTATGAAAATGAATTAATCAGAATAGAAAGAAAATCTGTTATTACAAAAGCCTCCCACCCTGGCAAACCCAACTTGCCAAAGCGCCTTTTTTGGGAGTTTAAATATGATGAAATGGATTGGCAGAAAGATAATGTCATAATAATCGAGAGGGTTTTTGAAAGAGGGTCTCCGGAAGAATGGCAGGAAATGATCCGTTTTTACGGACAAAAAAAAGTAAAAAATGTAATAAAAAATGAGATTACTTATTTGACGGATAAGGCTATTAGGAAAGTGACCACTTTTTTTGATTTAAAACCCGAAGAATTAAAATGTTACACAAGGAAACAATTGAGGCAGAAACTCTGGATCTGATTTACAGATTAGTAGCTGACGAAAATTTAAAAAGGTTTAACCTCGTTGGCGGAACTGCATTGGCGCTAATGATAGGACATAGAATTTCGGTGGATATTGATTTATTTACTGATACAGAATTTGACGCGGAAAAACTGGCTTCAATTTTATCCGCGAAATACAGGGTAAATAATCTTGAAGTAGAAAAAAATACGATCAATTGTTTTATTGAAGACATCAAGGTAGACTGTATTGCCCATTGTTACCCTTGGCTTCAACCTCCAAACGAAATTGAAGGGATTCGTTTCGCATCTCTCGAAGATATTGCTGCAATGAAATTTAATGCGATTGTGCAAGATGGCTCGCGTGTAAAAGACTATATGGACATGTATGTAATGCTTGAAAAAAAGTCATTGTCTGAGTTGCTTTCCTGTTATGAAAACAAATATCCAAATGTTAGTTGGAAAACAGCCAGCAAAGCTTTGCTATATCATGATGAGGTTAAACAAACCCAACACCTTGAATTGATGAGAAAGGACGTATCATGGAGTAACGTTGTCAAACGCTTGCGACAAGCCAATATCGATCCCAGTAAAATATTCAAACCGGAATCAGGATTAATGCAAAAAAACACACAGAAACAATCGAGAGGACGGCGAATATAAACAGTAACAGATTTACGGGGTGTTTGTTCTTTCACAAGCCCAGTTAAATGAGGTTTCGTTCTAGGACATCTCGAATGACAGATCAGCTTTCCGGAAAGTCTTTTTCAAAAACTTCTTGGGCAAATTTGGAAACGTTTGCTCCGAATATCTCCGGATGGGAAATGATCTGTTTAAATTGTGGTTTTAGTTGCCCTTTTTCGCCGTCATTATTTTTACCTTTTAAAATACTTTTATAAGAAAACCCTTTCATTTTCGAAAGGCGATTGGATAAATTCATTGCTTTGAAATTATCCTCCATGAACCTTCGTAAGGCAGCGGTATCTGTGGTCAAAGCATAGTATTGGGATTCATCATTCTTAAGCTCAAAAAACAGATGTGTCGCAATCAGGTAGGTGCGGGCATGAAAAGAACCAGATTGGGCTTCGAAAACCAGTTTTCCATTTCGTTCCCCTGAAGGGTTAGTAATCGTATCCAGTAAACGCCTTATGTCTTCGTCAGAGACTTCCGCGGATTCAAATAAGATCGCCATTTCACCTTTGGTCTCTGGGTTTTGAAGAATATTCTGAATTACGGACAGCGTTAGCGACTTCTTATTTACTGACTTATGCCTGGCTAGGTCATTCTTGACCTCATCAGCCAGACTATTCAAGTACAGTGCCGGTGTAATTGTTTTGTCTTCATTTTTGCAAAAGACGAAGTGGCGCCACTTGTATTTGATGAAATTTTCAGGGGAGGGTCTAAAGTCGTACCTAAAACTTTCCCATAGCCAGTTCTTCATGCAATTATAAGATTGGATCAATTAAAATCAAGTAAAAAACTTGTGGATAAAATTAGAGAAAAAGTTAGTTAAAGTGGGGTGAAAATGGAGCAAATGCAACACAAATGCAACACAAAAAAAGCAAAACCCACGACCAGCGCGGGTTTCAGAGTACTAAAAGCGGACCGGACGGGACTCGAACCCGTCCCAA
>JAYTSC010000387.1:0-2646 GCA_043745885.1 Bacteroidota bacterium
CGTTCGTAAATTAAATTGGTTAGACCTTTGGGAAAGTTGTGCAACTCTTGGCGCATTAAATTTATTAAATGGCTCCACTAAAGAAACCATATCTAAACTTCTTAAAAAATCATCTTCGTTGGTAAAATTTTTCTGTATAACCGTTCTTTGGGCTTCAACTTGGTATTGCCTGGTTCTTTCAGCATCTTTATTTGAAAAAGTAATGGTATCAAACAAGTTTAAATGATACAAAAATTCTAAATATTCGGCAGGGTCTTCGGGTAACCCTGGTACGGTAATTCCGGGAATATTTTCGCTAACGATATTTCTTTCAAAAGGGTTGTCGTCTAAAAATACCATTGAATCAAAGCCAATGTTTAAGATGCTTTGTATTTGCCGGATGTTGTCTGCTTTATTTTCCCAATTGGCTATAAACACAGCAATGTCTTCAAGTTTCAAAACCATATCCGGATGCTTTTCAAAAGGCTCCTTTGCAATTTTTTCTGTATTCTTACTGCAAACGGCTAAAATAATTCCGCGGTTTTTTAATTTTTTTATCCAGTATTGAAATTCTGTGAATGCTTTACCGATGCCTAAACTTCCCAGTTGAATATTTTCCAACCCATCGTCTCCAATTACTCCACCCCATATGGTATTATCAAGATCAAGTATTAAACACTTTTTAGATTTACCATACATTGCGCCTATTAGATCAATCGTCTTTACGGCAACTTCAGGCAAAATATCAATACTTAAAACCATATCCGTATTGATATAAATTGAAGGTTGAAAAAAAATGACTTTACCAAACTGATTTTGTAAGGATGAAATATCGCACAAGTAAAAATTAGGGTTTTTTGCCGCAAAAACCATTAACTCATAATTAAGTTTCCGTAATTGGAATAAAAAAGAAGACTCAATTTTATTGGCAAAATTGCCAAATATAGCATCGTTGATCTCGGTGTAATTATAATAGATGATTTTTGATTGAAGTTGTGCATGTACTGCACTGGTAATACTGTCAATCAATTTCAGCTGGTTGTCGGCCAGGCCGGTATGTTCTTCGAGTTTTAATTTATCATATTTTGCAAGTAATTTATGAGAAGCGTAAAATACAACCACTATTTCAGGGATAAATTTATAAAGGTCAGATGTTGAATCAAATACCTGGCGCTCAATCTGATTAAATTCAGCTTCCCATATTTCCAGATTAAAACCTTGTTCAAAACCAGCACCCCGTAAAGCCTGTATTAAAAACTGAGTAGCCGTATCACCAAGTACAGCTACCTTAATTGTTGTGCAATTATTAAAATTTTTTTTTAAATTTTTCCTTAACTGTGTAAAGCTTAACATAAATTATAGGAGCACATTTTTTAAGGTTGAAGTGCGGAACCTTATTAATAGTTTTTTTCTTAAGCAATTAAAGATAATATAAATTATGAAAATTGCTTTACTATCAGATATACATGCTAACCTTCCGGCAATGGAAGCGACTTTTGAAGATATAGATTCCCGTAAGCCGGATGCTGTTTATTGCCTGGGCGATTTAGTGGGTTATAATATTTGGCCGAATGAAGTAGTACAAGAAATTCAAAGGAGAAATATTGCTACCCTTGCAGGTAACCATGATTTAAAAGTGCCAAAGCCAGGACCTGAAAATAAGGTTGAAGTATCTGGAAAAAATTATGCTTACTCAATTGTAGGAGGGCAAGAAAGAGAATATCTACTAACTCTCTCGGCTCATATCCGGTTAGAGTTTCAATTATGTAGCGAAAAATTAAATGTTTTATTTGTTCACGGAAGCCCACGTAGTGTAAATGAATATTTACTTGAAGACATGGAAGAATCTTTATTATCAGAAATTATGCTGGAAGCCAATTCAGATATTTTATGTTTTGGCCATTCACATAAGCCTTATCACCGTATTATAAATACTGGTACAAAAGGTAAAAATTATTTTAGACATGCTATTAACCTTGGTTCGGTTGGCAAACCAAAAGATAATAATCCCAATGGTTGTTATGTACTTCTAACCATCAAAGTAGATTTTAGCGTAACCAGTAAAGAAGCTTTTCTGGTTGAGTTTATTCGTTTTGAATATGATGTAGAGAAAGCAGCGAAAGCTGTTGAGAATAGCCCCTTGCCGAATGAGTTTGCTGATATGCTGAGAAATGGCTATTGATAATTTCATGCAAAAAAATCGATATTAAAATTATAGGCTTAAGTGTAACATTCACAAAACAAATATAGGATTTGTTTTTAACTAAATTAATTAGTACTTTTATTCTAAATTATTTAGTTATGTTTAAAGGAATAAATGCAATAGAGTTTAATAAACGCTTTTCGAGTAATGAAGATTGCTACCATTATTTAGTGGCAATAAAGTGGAGTCATGGGTTTATTTGCTCTCGTTGTGGTTGCGTTGAAAGTTATAAAGGAAGAACTTATTATTATTTACGATGCAAGAATTGTGACTATAATGAAAGTGTTACAGCCAACACTGTTTTTCATGGATTAAAAATGCCCATTTTAAAAGCGTTTCATATGGTGTTCCGGCTTACTGCAAAAAAGAAAGGTATGTCCACTGTAGAACTGGGAGCAGAAGTAGGTGTACAACAGATGACAGCCTGGCTGTTTAAAAGAAAGGTACAAGCTGTGATGAAAAAG
>JAYTSC010000388.1:0-2386 GCA_043745885.1 Bacteroidota bacterium
TAAATTGGTTGAAGGCAGTTGAGCAACGTTTTACCACCTCCTATTTTAGCAAAGAAGAAATGAATTTGCTGTTGCCGATTATTTCAGGGCAACAATCTGATTCTGCATGTCTGGATAATATGATTGAATTATTGTTATTATGTGGCAGAAGTTTACCACAAGTAATGATGATGCTTATACCCGAAGCTTGGGATGGCAATGAGGAAATGGACCCAATTAAAAAAGCATTTTATGAATTTCATGCAAGCATTATGGAACCTTGGGATGGACCGGCTTCTATTTCGTTTACCGATGGTAAAATAATTGGTGCAACCCTTGACAGAAACGGCTTACGTCCATCCCGTTATTGTGTAACTACAGACGACAGAGTGATTATGGCGAGTGAAACCGGTGCATTGCCTATTGATCAAAAACTGATTAAAGAAAAAGGAAGATTACAGCCCGGAAAAATGTTTGTGGTTGATTTGGAGCAAGGTAGAATTATTAGTGATGAAGAATTGAAACAGGATATTTGTAGCCGGAAACCGTATGATAAATATTTAAATCAATATAAAATACGGTTAGAAGAAATTGAGGAACCACGTGTGGCATTTACACATTTAACCGATGCATCGATTTTAAAATACCAAAAAGTATTTGGTTATTCTACAGAAGATATTGATACCATTTTAAAACCAATGGCCATTGATGCAAAGGAACCAATCGGCTCTATGGGAACTGATACACCCTTAGCAATACTGAGCGATATTCCACAACATATCAGTTCGTATTTTAAACAATTATTTGCACAGGTTACCAATCCACCTATCGACCCAATAAGAGAAAGATTAGTGATGAGTCTTGTTTCTTTTGTTGGTAATAATGGAACGCTGCTGGAAGAAAAACCGGAAGATTGTCATACCGTTGCATTGAAACATCCAATACTTACGAGCAAAGAATTAGAAAAATTACGAAGCATTGATACAGGCAAATTTCAAAGCAAAACATTGCAAACATATTTTCGGGCAGATGGTGAAGATGGTTCCTTAAAATTAGGGTTGGAAAGATTGTGCAGATATGCTGAAGATGCCGTCCATGATGGGTTTGAAGTATTAATTCTAAGCGACAGAGCAGTAGATAGTGACCATGCTGCTATACCAACTTTACTTGCAACTTCGGCAGTACATCATCATCTTATAAAAAAAGGTTTGCGGGGTCAGGTGGGCATTGTAGTGGAAGCCGGCGATGTGTGGGAAGTTCACCACTTCGCTTGTTTAATTGGGTTTGGCGCTACTGCAATCAATCCATATTTAGCAATGGCTTCTATAAGAAACATGAAGGTCAACGGCTCCTTGCAAACTGATCTTACATGGGAAGATCTTCGAAAAAATTATATAAAAGCAGTGTGCGATGGATTGTTGAAAGTTTTTTCTAAAATGGGGATTTCTACTTTACAATCTTACCAGGGAGCGCAAATATTTGAAATTTTAGGATTGGATAAAAGTGTAGTAAATGATTATTTTACAGGAGCAGTCAGCCGTATAGAAGGAATAAATCTTGATGGTCTTGCAAAAGAAGCGCTGGAAAAACATAAATTGGCTTTTAGCAGAAAAACAATGCCTTCCGATAGATTGCCTGTGGGCGGTGTTTACCAGTGGAAGCGTAAAGGTGAATTTCATTTATTTAATCCAACAACCATTCACCTCTTGCAGTATTCTACAAGAATGAATGATTACAATACTTTTAAAAAATATTCAAAAGCAGTAAACGACCAAAGCGAAAGAGCGACAACATTAAGGAGCTTATTTGAGTTTAGAAGTACCCGGCCATCTATTTCTATTGATGAGGTAGAACCCGCAGAAAATATTTACAAACGCTTTGCTACCGGTGCTATGAGTTTTGGCAGCATTAGTTGGGAAGCCCATACCACATTGGCTATTGCCATGAATAAACTCGGAGGCAAAAGCAATACCGGTGAAGGTGGAGAAGATGAAAGCCGTTATGAAAAATTACCTAATGGCGATTACATGCGTTCATCTATCAAACAAATTGCATCAGCAAGGTTCGGTGTAACCAGTTTGTATTTAACCGAAGCAGATGAGTTACAAATAAAAATGGCGCAGGGTGCAAAGCCTGGTGAAGGCGGTCAATTACCAGGTTATAAAGTAGATGAATGGATTGGAAAAGTACGCCATGCAACACCTGGTGTGGGTTTAATTTCTCCGCCGCCGCACCATGATATTTATTCTATTGAAGATTTAGCCCAACTTATTTTCGATTTAAAAAATGCCAACCGTGCTGCAAGAATAAATGTAAAATTGGTAAGCAAAGCAGGTGTGGGTACCATTGCTGCGGGTGTAGCAAAAGCAAAGGCAGATGTTATTTTAATTGCAGGGCATGATGGTGG
>JAYTSC010000389.1:0-1684 GCA_043745885.1 Bacteroidota bacterium
TAATTAGTGAAAATGGGGATGTGGCTGCCAAAAATACTTTAATTCCAATGGGAACTTTTGAAGGATTTAAATGGGTAAATGGTAAATGGCAATATGTACCCATTATAAAAGATATCGATCCACGTTCAAGTATCAACCCACAACAAGATCAACCGAACAATAAGTTTTTAGTTCCAAAGAAAGGGAAAGGTAGTTTTTAACATAGGAGGAACATAGATTATAAAATAAGGGCACAAAGCGAAAAGGTTTGTGCCCTTATATCTTACTATGTTGCTATGTGTTAAAATTAATCAAGTTTCAAAACTGCTAAAAATGCTTCTTGAGGAATTTCTACATTCCCAATCAGGCGCATACGCTTTTTACCTTCTTTTTGTTTTTCGAGTAGTTTACGTTTACGACTAATATCACCACCGTAGCATTTTGCAGTAACGTCTTTTCGCATAGCACTAATATTTTCTCTAGCGATAATTTTGGCACCAATCGCAGCTTGAATGGATATTTGAAACTGCTGTTTGGTTAATAGTTCTTTTAATTTTTCACAAAGTTTGCGACCAAACTCCTGAGCCCTGCCACGATGAATAAGGGCACTCAATGCATCCACTTTATCAGAGTTCAATAAAATATCCATCTTTACAATATCAGCATCACGGGTACCTATCGGGGTATAATCAAAGGAAGCATAACCTCGTGTAGAACTTTTTAACTTATCATAAAAATCAAAAACGATTTCAGTTAAGGGCATTTCAAAAATCAATTCAACACGAGTGGGTGTAAGGTAACTTTGGTTTATAAGGATACCTCTCTTTCCTAAACAAAGGGTAATAATATTTCCTATATATTCCGGTAATGTAATAATCTGGGCTTTAATAAATGGTTCTTCAATTCTATCAATTTTAACAGGATCGGGCATTTCAGCCGGATTATTTACAATAATTTTTTCGCCTCTGGTTGTATAGGCATTAAAACTAACATTCGGAACAGTTGTGATTACGGTTTGGTTAAACTCTCTCTCCAAACGCTCCTGGATAATTTCCATGTGTAATAATCCCAAAAATCCACATCGAAAACCGAATCCTAATGCTTGTGAAGTCTCTAATTCAAAAGTAAGTGAGGCATCATTCAACTGCAATTTGTCCATACAGTCACGTAGTTCTTCGAATTCATCTGTGTTTACAGGAAAAATACCTGCAAATACCATGGGTTTTACTTCTTCGAAACCATGTATCATCTCCCCGGGATTATTAGCAAGGGTTATCGTATCCCCAACTTTCACTTCTTTTGCATTCTTAATACCGGTAATAATATAACCCACATCTCCCGCTCGCATTTCATCTTTGGGTGTCATAGTGAGCTTTAATACGCCAACCTCATCTGCAAAATGATCCTGACCTGAAGCAACAAAACGAATTTTATCACCCTTTTTCAAGATACCGTTCAAGATTCGATAGTAAACAATGATTCCTCGAAAACTATTAAACACACTATCAAAAATCAATGCCTGTAAAGGGGCTTCGGTACTACCTTCCGGTGGAGGAATACGCTCAATTACCGCAGTTAATATTTCTTCAATGCCAATTCCTGATTTGCCACTGGCCAGGAGAATATCTTCTTGTTTACAACCAATTAATTCAATAATCTGGTCAGTTACTTCGGGTATTTTGGCCCCGTCCATGTCAATTTTATT
>JAYTSC010000390.1:0-8845 GCA_043745885.1 Bacteroidota bacterium
AATGGGTATCTCCTGTTCCATCGGGTGCTTTGTAGTTCCAGATAACTGAAACTTTTGCATGAACGCCTTTGATGGTATAATTAAATTCTCCATTACTCAATACTTGAATATTCCCTTTGCTATCGATATCTTTTTTTAGATAGGTTGGTATTTCTGTCACTTTGGTTAATTCTGTAAATTGTTCCTTACTAATAGCCGTTGTCCAACTTTTTGCTGAATTTATTTTGATATCATTTTTATAATCAATGATCTGATTGGGAAAACATTCCCATTGAACCAAGTCTACTAAATGGGTAGTTACATCTACAATGCCTTCGCCTTCTTGTGCAACATCTAAAAACCAGGCAGGTCGGGTTAATACAGATCCGGAAACATATTTATAAAAATGGTGTACGCTTTCTTTGGTTACTGCGGGTTCCGCTGCTGTTCCTTTTTGCAATATGCCAAACAAACGGGGTTGCATGGACAAGGCTTTTTGTAAAATAGTGGTAATTTCATACCGCTCTGTCATAATATCATATAATAACAAATTATTTTTTTTGGCAGTTGTAAATGCCAATTTTAATTGCTCAAATCCTTTCTCATTAATGACCATTGGTTTATCCGAAAAAACATGAAAGCCAGCTTGAATAGATTGTAGGATATAATCCGTTTTCAATTGATTATTACCTGCAAGTACTACCACATTGCCTTTCTTTTCTTGTATCATCTTCTTTAAATAATCATCCCCCTCATATACCACTTCTTTCCAGGAAGTTGGTGAAACAGCCGCTGAATTATAGCCTTTAATTTTGCTTACATGCATATTGAGATCTATACCTTTTTTTGCATACACATGAACAGTTGGATCTACCTGTGGGTACATTGATTTTTGCACCAACGCTGCATGAAAATGCCCCGGGTCTAGTGTGATCAATTTTATGGGTTGTTGGCCATACATAGGTAAACTGAGAAAATAAATGGCTGCTGAGAAAAAAATACTACGCATGTTGATTTGTGTTATGGATTGTAAATTTTAATTTAAGAAATGTGAGAAAGTAAAAAGTAAAAAGTTAAAAGTAAAAAGTAAAAAGTAAGTAACTTGTTTTCTCTTCCTTTTATTATTCCCTATTCCCTATTCCCTATTCTTTATTCACTTTTAACTTTAAACTTTTAACTTTAAACTTTAATTCCTCAACCCATCATCCTTCCCCACTGCATGCGCTTTTGAATAATCTAAGCCTTTGTTCTGTTCTGCAATAAATTTTATGCCTTGTAATAAATGATTTTTGTAGGTGGGGTCTTGGTAACTTTCTTTGCTATGACCCAGGGTAGTAACCCAAATATGACCTCCTTCAAAATTTTGCCACCAGACAGCGGGATAATAATCTACAAATGAACCCTGATTTTTTTGAATCAGGTCAGTTTGGTTGGGGTTTAAACTACTTAAAACATGTACCATTAATACTTTCATACCCGGATAGAGCTCTTTTCCAAAATAACATTCATCTTCTCTTTCCCAGATGGCAGGAACTCCTTTCATAGAGGGATGTGTGGGATCAATATTTTTTATACTAAACTTTTGCCCTGTTGCATGCCAGGAAAATGTTTCTCCTAACATCATTTTAAACCATTTCCAGTTTCTTTCTGTACCTGTAACAGAGTGTACTCCTACAAAACCACCACCGGCTTCAATATACCTTCTAAAAGTTACACGCTGTTCATCTGTATCAAACACATCGTTATTAGTGCTGGTAAAAATGAGGAAATTGTATTTTTTTAAATTGGCTTCTGTAAAAACCGATGCATCATCCGATACCTCCACAGTAAACCCATTGGCTTTGGCTAATTCTTTTATAGAAGATACTGCAGAAGCTATATTATCGTGTATATACCCTTTACCGTTTTTAGTATATATTAATGCCATACTACCTTTTAGCTTGGTTTCTTTTTGTGCAAACAAATGATTACCCTTTACTACGACAAAAATTAGCAAAATAAACAGTAAAAAAAACTGGTAAGAAATTTTATTACGCATACATGCAGAGATTTTTTTATTGAATACATTTTATATGTGTAGTGATCCAATTTGTTTTAAAAAAAGTAGATTTTTTTTGAAGGTACGTAGCTATTTGTTGTTTTATTACGTCTATTGAATATGAATTAAGGAAAACGGGGGTTTGTAAAGCCGGGAAAAATAAGCTACCCAGGAACAATTTTTCGTACTGATTTTCGTAACCCAATTGAACATTTGGAAAGGTGTTATTCAAATAATACAATGTTTGAAAGGAATGGAAACAATAGTCCATTGACACTCTATAATGAAGGGTAAAACTTGACATAATAACCATGCATTGAAGTTTAGCAATAAAATAAATTTACCACCAACTGGCCAAGAAAAGCTTGGTAATCTACGCAAACGTTTGCGTAAAAATAGTTAGGGAAACTGTTGCCAAAATGTTCGGGGTTTGTAAAACTGCTTTAATTTACCGTTTTAATAATTCATCGATTATAGGTGGTCGATTGCCTATTATCTTTTGAAATTCATCAAAACCAACTTGCCATTATGAACAAACATTCACATGTTATCAAAACAATCGCAGGATTTAGCCTATTTAGATGTTTAGGTTTAGCACTCCTCCTCCTCGGTTTCTTTGCTTTTACGGCCCAGGCCGGGTGGAAAGGAACCCCAGTAAAATACCACTTTGGTTCGCCTCCCACCAATGTATCAGGTAAAGTTACGGACGCAAAAAATACGCCCTTAGAAGGTGTAAGTGTATTAATTAAAGGAACCAACAAAGGCGTTACTACGAATGCACAAGGTGTATTTAGTTTTACCAATGTTCCTGAAAATGCAAGCCTGGTATTTAGCACCGTAGGCTTTCTTGTAAAAGAAGTGCCCGTTAAAGGTCAAACTTCACTTACCGTAATCCTTACTGAACAGGTATCGGGACTTAGTGATGTGGTAGTGGTTGGTTACGGAACCAGCACCAAAAAAGACCTTACCGGTGCCATTTCTCAGGTTAAAGCCGCACAACTGGAAAATGAAAATCCTAGAACTGTACAAGATATGTTACGAGGTAATGCACCCGGCTTGAATGTTGGATTTGACCCAAGTACCAAAGGTGCCAGTTCAGCCATGCAAATCAGAGGGCAGGGTTCCTTAACTGCCAGTAATGATCCTTTGATCGTATTAGATGGAGTGATTTATCCCGGCACACTGGCAGACATTAATCCAAATGATATTTCTACAGTAGACGTATTAAAGGATGCAAGTTCTGCAGCCGTATTTGGAGCAAGGTCTGCAAACGGTGTAATTCTAATCTCTACCAAAAAAGGTAAATTCGGCAAACCCGTTATCACGGTTAATAGTAATATCGGGATGAATAAATTGGTAAATCAACCCCATTTATTAAATGCTGAGGAATTTTTACAATTCCGTCAGGATGCATTGTGGTCTAAAGCCGGTTTTGACTCTACCTCTAAGCCCGGTATTCAATATATCTATACTGATCCAACAAAACTTCCTTCCTCATTTACTGTTGCACAGTGGCTGGCATTGGATGGTTCAGGCACACAAGACCCAACAAATGTTTTCTTAGCCCGTAATTTATACAAACCCATTGAACAGACCAATATCAAAGCCGGACAATCTCTTGACTGGGAAAGTTTGATCTATAATAAGAACGCTTTGATGCACGACCATACGGTAAGTGTTTCACAGAGAAAAGAAGACCTTAATTATTATTTTTCATTGGGCTATTTAACCAATGAAGGTTTAACTGTGGGAGATGGATATAAAACTTTCCGTACCCGCTTTAACCTCGAATCTAAGATTGCTGATTTTTTATCAGTAGGTCTTAATTTCCAATATTCGAACCGTGATGAAAGTACGGTACCTGTTAGCTTTGGGGATGTGGCATCTTCTACCCCGTGGGGTTCTTTCTATCAGGCCGATGGTGTAACTATCAGACAAAGTGCTAATGATGACCCTGGTTCAAATACCCATCCCTTCCTCAATCAGACTTATATAAAACGTTTATACAAGTATGATGACTTTTTTGCTTCAGTTTATGCAAAAGGTAAATTACCCTATGGATTCTCTTACCAAGTTAATTTTACTCCCCGATATGATGTACTACGTGAGTACCAACATACATCATCGCAAAAACCTGACGTAGCTTCTAGAAAAGGTATAGTAAACAGGAGAAATCAAACAGTTTATTCCTGGCAGTTGGATAATATCATCCGCTGGAACGGGAAATACGGTAAACATAATATAGAAGCAACATTCCTAATCAACGCTGAGAAATTCCAGTCTTGGAACACAAATATCCAGGCTGAGAACTTTTTGCCTAACGACAATCTGGGGTACAACAATATTCAAGGTGGTACACTACCGCCGATTGTATCAAGCGATGACCAATATGAAACAGGCGATGCCTTAATGGGCCGTATTAACTACAATTATAACCAGCGCTACTTTTTAACGGTAACTGCAAGACGTGATGGTTATTCAGCATTCGGACAACAAAACCCAAGGGCTACTTTTCCTTCTGCCGCGGTATCATGGGCAATGAGTGAAGAAAGTTTCATGAAAGGCACTGACAAATGGTTGGACTATGCTAAACTAAGATTGTCTTATGGCGAAAATGGAAACAGGCAGATTGGTCGTTATGCCGCCTTATCTAATTTAAGTTCAGGAACCTATAATTTTATTACAACCGGTGGATTAGTTTATAATACTGCGTATGTTGCGGGATCAAACCTTTCAAACCCAGCTTTGAAATGGGAAAGAAACGCATCAGTCAATTATGGATTGGATTATTCTATTTTAAAAGGAAAGATCTCCGGTTCAATTGATTATTATAACAGAACTACAAAAGATTTGCTGGTTAACCGTTCTTTACCATCAGTGACCGGATTCTCTTCTATTTTGGCAAACCTGGGTGAAGTGAAAAATTCAGGATTTGAATTTACTGTGAACACGGTTAATATGAAAAAAACTGACTTTACATGGAATACCACTTTCTCTATCTGGACAAATAAAAACGAGATTGTACACTTATATGGTGCCACACCGGATGTTGATCCTTTAACCGGAAAAATAATTGGCAGCTCAGAAAAAGATGATATTACCAATAACTGGTATATAGGTCATAGTATTACTGCAATTTACGATTACCCGGTACAAGGCGTGTGGCAAACTGCAGATGTGGCATTAGCTAAATCGTATGGTTTCCAACCAGGGGATATGAGATTGGCTGATGGCAATGGAGATGGCAAATATAGCATTGCTGATAAGAGGTTTATTGGTGATCGTGTGCCAGATTACTCATGGAATTTGAGAAATGATTTTAAGATTTATAAAAATTTCGATTTTTCATTTACCCTTTATGCAAAAATGGGCCAGTTAACCACGTTTAATGAACAAACCAATGGTGCCAGAAACGGTAGTGATATCTTATTTTATGATCGAGTAAATTTCTATCAGGTACCATACTGGACTCCTTCCAATCCTTCAAACGAATGGGGTAAATTAACTAGTACAAGAGGAGGTGGTGTAAACTGGAACGTTTATAAAAAATCTTCCTTTGTTAGGCTAAGTAATATTAGTCTGGCTTATACCCTTCCATCTGCTATAACCAGAAAATGGAAAGTTGATGCGTTGAAATTTTATTTCAATATAGTAAACGCAGCAGTATTCTCAAACTGGAATTATTTCGATCCTGAATATCATGGAAACGGTAATATTAACGGGGGAGGCAACAATATCTCTCCAACTCCAATGACTTATAATTTTGGATTAAATCTTACTTTATAAGCTAACCCTAATAAAAAATAATACATGAAAAAATCATATAAAATACGTAATCTCTCAGCAGTCATCGTGATAGTGATGGTTGTATTAGGGAGCTGTAAAAAAGAATGGCTCGAGCCCAAGCCACTTTCTTTTTATTCGCCAGAAAATACGCTTACAGACCTTGTAGGATTTAATGCAGCACTAAACGGTTGTGCGAGAAATTTAAAAGACGAATGGTTTGGTGATGGTGCTCCGATTATTACTGAAACTATCTTTTCTGAAGTTGCTGTAGAAGGTACAGATGACAAAACCGGACCTGCACAAAATATGGACGTGCTGATTAAGCCGGATGCCCAATTAAACAATGGTGACTTTAATAAAATAGGTTGGTATTGGAACCAGGAATGGGTGGGTATTCGCTTAGCCAATACCATTATTTCGCGTATGCCCGCAGCAACATCTATTTCTGATGCAAACAAAAACATCATTCTTGGTAAGGCTTATTTTTATCGTGCCTACGATTATTATCGTTTAACCAATCAGTTTGGAGATGTCCCATGTCCTTTAAAGGAAATAAGTACAGCGAAAACTGATTTTTTTAGCGTTAAAAGAGAAGTAATCTTACAACGTATGAAAACAGACCTTGATTTTGCAGTAACGGCAGTTCCTTGGGTAACCGATAAAGGAGATGTTAATAAGGGTGCTATTTATCATTTACTGGCAAAAATAAACCTTTCTTTAGGTTTGTTTGATGAAGCGATTGCAGCCAGTTCTGCTGTTATCAATAATGGCGCTTATAAATTAATGATTAACCGCTTTGGGGTAGACGCTGCCAATACAACAAAAAATGTTACCTGGGATTTACACCGCCCGGATAACAAGGCAGCCGCAACCAATACAGAAGTTTTATTCCTGGTTACAGATAGATTAGGTGTTGCCAATAACTTTACCAATGGCATTCAAAGCATGAGACAGGCTGGACCGGGTATTTCCATTTCAGGTATCAGAACACCAAATGGTGGTACAGGTATGTCTCCTTTGGCAAATATTGAAATTGATAATATGCAAATGTTTGGTCGGGGTATTGGTCGTTGTCGTTCAACCTCTTATCATTATAATGAAATATGGGATGACACAAAGGATCTTAGGCACGATTCTACATCCGGTAACTGGATGTATATGGAAAACCTACGCTACAGTAATCCTGCCTTGAAAGGTGTTGATCCCTATTATGGCAAAAGATTACAACTTTACAATTTAGCCGGTACACTCTTATGTTCAGATACTTTACGCCAGTGGTACCCTTGGCCTCATTACAAAATCTATATCCCTGATACTGAGAATACACCTATGAGAGGTGGCCATACAGATTGGTATGTGGCACGTTTGGCTGAAACCTATTTGATTCGTGCTGAAGCTTATGTATGGAAAGGCCTCAATGATCTTGCCATGGCCGATATTAATGCTGTTAGAACCAGAGCTAAATGCAGTGCCTACACCAATAGTGCTAACATTAATATTGGATCCGTCTTAGATGAAAGAGCCAGAGAATTGTATTATGAAGAAGGAAGAAAAACAGAGTTAACAAGGATTGCCTATCTTTTTGCCAAAACAGGAAAACCCTATAATGGCAAAACCTATACTTTGGCCAATTTCTCTACCTCTAACTTTATGATTGATAGAATTCTGGAAAAAAATGTATTTTATAAAAAGAATTTTGTGACTATCCACGGAGATATGATGAAGATCAGCCCGTACCATGTATTATGGCCAATCCCTCAATCTGCGATTGATGGTAATTCAGATGGAAGAATTAATCAGAATCTTGGTTACTCAGGAGCGGAATTGAATGTTGCGGCATTGGATAAAATTCCGGAGGATTAAATTAATAAAAATATTTGAAATGAAAGCCATCCTGGGAAACCGTATGGCTTTCTTTTTAATGCCCATCAAAGGTTGAAGTTCTGACTCATTTTTTTCTAAATTTGAATACACTTTAAAATAATAGATTCTATGCAACAGTTTAAAAAAATACTATTCTCTTTCTTTTTTATTTTCTTAAGTATTTATGGACATTCACAGGCATCCAAAAAGAGTATGTTAACCATCATTGATAGTGCCTTGCAAAAAGCTATAGCACAATATACTTATATGGGTAAGCATTTGCCTGCAGGGGTTTTTCCAAAGTCATATAATCCATTAACCAAAAAATCAGAAACCAGTAATTCAAGTTGGTGGTGCAGTGGTTTTTATCCGGGCTCTCTCTTATACTTATACGAAGCCTCTAAGGATAAATCGTTTTTACAGGAGGCGGAAAGGATGGAGAAATTGTTAGAGAAAGAACAGTTTAACATTGGAACCCATGATTTGGGTTTTATGATGTATTGTAGTTTTGGTAATGCGAATCGTTTATATCCATCTAAAGAATATGAGCAGATTTTGTTGAATAGTGCAAAATCTTTATCCACTCGTTTTAATCCAACTATCGGATGCTTACAATCCTGGAATACGAATGAAAAATGGAAATTTCCGGTAATCATTGATAATATAATGAATCTGGAGCTCTTATTTTGGGCTACCAAATATAGTGGTGACTCTTCTTTTTATAAAATTGCTGTTACACATGCAAACACCACCATGAAAAATCATTATCGACCTGATTACAGTTCTTACCATGTGGTTGATTATGACCCAACCACAGGAAATGTTGCCAAGAAAGTAACCCATCAAGGATATGCTGATTATTCTGCATGGGCAAGGGGGCAAGCTTGGGGCTTTTATGGTTATGTAGTTATGTATAGAAGTACAAAGGATCAGAAATACCTGACACAAGCAAAAAATATTGCCAATTTTATTATGTCAAGCCCGGTACTACCAGCTGATAATATTCCGTTTTGGGATTATAACTCACCGGAAATTCCGGCTACTTACCGCGATGCTTCAGCTGCAGCGATTACAGCATCTGCTTTATTAGAATTAAGTAAATATACTGACGCAAATAAAAGTGCTTCCTATATTGGATTTTCGGAAAAAATAATCCGCTCATTATCCTCACGCACCTAT
>JAYTSC010000391.1:0-3239 GCA_043745885.1 Bacteroidota bacterium
CCAATATTACTGATTATGATTTGTTTGTTTAAAATGTGTTAGAATATCCACATTTTAAGCTTCATGCAGATAAAGCCTGATTGATTAATTATATTTACCAAATTAATAATAAAGAATTCACTATGTTGAAAGTAGGCGTATTTGGCGTTGGTCATTTAGGAAAATTCCACCTGAATAACTGGAAAGAAATGGAAGGTATAAAACTAGTTGGCTTTTTTGATCCAAATAATGAAAATGCCAAAGTAGTTACTGAACAATATGGATTAAAACGATTCATGGATGAAGATAAATTAATGGATGCCTGTGATATTATTGATGTAATTGCCCCAACGAATCATCATTTTCAAATTTGCATGCAAGCTATCAGAAAGGGCAAGCATGTATTTGTTGAAAAACCATTGGCACACACCATTCAGGAAGGTAGAGATATCGTAAGTATGGTTAGGGAGGCCAATATTAAAATGCAGGTTGGCCATGTAGAAAGATTTAACCCGGCATATTTAGCCATAAAAGACATGCCTTTGAACCCTATGTTTATTGAGGTTCATAGGTTAGCTCAATTTAATCCAAGAGGTACTGAAGTAAGTGTGATACTTGATTTGATGATTCATGATATTGATATTATTTTAAGTTTAGTAAAGAGTGATGTAAAAAACATTTCAGCAAGTGGCGTAGCTGTTATGACAGAGACACCGGATATTGCTAACGTTCGTATAGAATTTAATAATGGATGTGTGGCTAACCTTACCAGTAGTCGAATTAGTATGAAGAAAATGCGTAAGATGCGCCTTTTTCAAAAAAATGCTTACCTCGGCATCGATTTTCTCGAGAAGAAAACAGAAATTATTAAACTAAAGCAACCGGATGATACCAACGTTTTTTCTTTTGATATCGAAACGCAAAATGGTAAAAAGACAATTGCCATTGCCACACCGGTTATCCAGCCAACAAATGCCATTAAAATGGAATTGGAAGCCTTTATAGATTCAATAATAAACAATAAACCTACGATTGTAAGTGAAATAGATGGCTTTTTGGCGATGGAAGTAGCACATCAAATACTTGATAAAATAAATAATACCAGCATTTTGGTTTAGTGATTAAAAAAATACCCATCCAATTAGGTTAACAGTAAGCAACATTTATACTTAGAGTTGTATCCTTTAAATTATACTACATAAAGTACTTTAATTACTATTTCTGGATGATATATACAAGAAACAGGCAATTTTCTGATAATTGTTTATAAAAGCATATTTTTAAGATAAATAACACTCAACTATTTCATATTATTGTGTAGGTATTACACTTAACCTGCTCTTAAAACAACTTTACAATGAGTAGCTGTAAAGTATTTTGACAATATCAAAACAAAAATCATATGCCTTCTTTCAATTTTGGACTAAAATCATATTTGTATAAAATTTCTATTCTCTGCATTGGCTTTACTATTTTATTAACCGCCTGCTCAAAGAATCCCGACCCTGCACCGGTTGTACCTCCTGTAGTAGAGGAAACCATTGCATTTACTTTAAACCCTGACCCTGGGGCATCGGTATTTATTGCTTTGGGTGTTTCACAAGATTTTGCCGTTACTGTCACTTCAAAACTACCAACCGGTGGTGTGAAAGTGAATTTAAAACTGGTAAAAGATTCAGATGGGACCACCGTGTTTAGTCAGTCATTAACATCAACGGTTGGTAATTTTACCGCTAGTTATACCAGCATGGTTAGTGGGGTAGTCTATACGGCAAGCATTACGGTTACTTCTGCAACAACTGCGACGAATACAACTACAAAAACCTTTAAAATGACGAGGAAGTAAGCAAATTGTCATTTGTTTCTCATACTCCGTTCAGTTAGAATGCTTTCAGCAATCAGTAAATCAACAGGCCGGGTTATTTTTATATTTTCATAATCGCCATTGATCAAAAATATTTTTTGTCCTGCTGCTTCAACAACTGTTGCCTCATCCGTAAAGGCCTCCTGATAAGTTGTTTGATAAGCAGGTAAAATAATGGAACTTAAAAAAGTTTGCGGGGTTTGAATGATTCGTATATTATTTCTGTTGGCTACGCTATGATAGGTCTCATCAACTATCCTGATACTATCAGTTGCAGCGACAGCAGGTATCGCGGAACCCATAGCTAACGCCTGTTCATAACAGCGGTGAATCAGATCTTGACTAATTAAGCATCTCACACCGTCATGAATAAATATTACGGACGGCTCTTTAATAAGGGCTAACCCATTTTGAACAGAGTGAAAACGGGTACTCCCTCCGCTAGTTAAATTAATTCTTTCCTTAGCATTCAAATCCTTAATAATGCTTTCTCCTTCTGACAAATTCTCTTGGGGTAAAACGAAGATAATTTGAAGGTCATTATAAGCTTTCAAAAATGCTGTAAGGGTGTGCCATAACAAGCATTTCCCCTGCAAATGTAAGAATTGCTTAGGCACTTGGGTACCCATTCTATGACCAATGCCACCAGCAACTATGACTGCATATTTATTCATTTTATTCTGCTAGTTAATGAATTGAAACGATATTCAATTTTCTTCAATTCCATTTTTTTCAACCGTTTTGTCAACTCCTATTTGTAAATGGAAACTTCGTTTAGTCCTTTGTTGTTTTTCACCCCACGATACATTCCTTCACTGTTAAATACCATGGCTGATTGTCCCCTGGCATCAACACCTATCATGCCACCTTCCCCATTAATTTTCATTAATTTTTCGTTAACTACTTTGTCCATGGCTG
Organism: Bacteroidota bacterium; assembly: GCA_043745885.1. GTDB lineage: Bacteria > Bacteroidota > Bacteroidia > Chitinophagales > Chitinophagaceae > Sediminibacterium. Next base: position 2,762 of record JAYTSC010000391.1, read on the forward strand.
CTTGTAAACTTAGTCCCTTATATTCCATTAAACAACTTACATCGTAAGCGGCAACTGCTCTTATAAACATTTCTCCATGTCCGGTGCAACTAATGGCACAGGTAGCATTATTGGCATAGGTTCCGGATCCAATCATTGGGGTATCACCAATTCTCCCATATTTTTTATTTGTCATCCCTCCCGTAGAGGTTCCTGAGGCAATATTTCCGAATCTATCACATGCCACTGCACCTACTGTACCAAATTTTTTATCTTTCATTAAATTACCAACAGGTTCAGTTGCATGATCAAGTGCATAACTGTCTGAATCCTTCATGGCTTTCCATTGGTCATACCTAAATTGAGAATAAAAATAGGCATCCGTTTCTAATGTAAGTCCCTGCTTTTTGGCAAAGTCATTTGCGCCTTCCCCACTTAGAAAAACATGGTCGCTATTTCTCATAACTTTCAAGGCCAATTCAATGGGGTTTCGAATATT
>JAYTSC010000392.1:0-3663 GCA_043745885.1 Bacteroidota bacterium
TAATTAGGTTTATAAAATAAACTACTCTATGTTTGAATTATCAAATTAACAGAAGATGAAAAAGTTATCCATTTTAATCCTATTAATGATCACTGGGAACGCAATGGCCCAAACTAAAATTACAGGAACAGTTAAAGACAACCGTGGACATATCATTGCAGGAGCCAGCATTCAGGTGAAGGGTTCTTATGATGGTGGTGTGAGTGATTCGACCAGTCATTTTTCTTTTAAGACTTTTGAAAAAGGGGAACAAACCGTAGTTGTAAGTAATATGGGTTACAAATCAGTTGAACAGAAAATAATTGTAGGTGTTGATCCGCTTGACTTAGCTTTTGTATTAAAAGTAGAAATCAGCGAGTTAAAAGCAGTAACGGTAACGGCAGGCAGTTTTGAAGCAGGAGATAAAAAAAGAGCGGCTACCGTATTAAGTACATTAGACGTGTTAACTACAGGAGGTGCCAATGCGGACATTTCAGCTGTTGTAAAAACTTTGCCCGGCGCACAACAAGTAGGTGAGCAGGAAGGATTATTTGTGAGGGGAGGTGCCGGTTATGAAACCAAACAATTTATTGATGGCACTTTGGTAAATAACCCCTTCTACAGTAGCATACCTGATTTGGCAACACGTGGCCGGTTTTCGCCATTTTTATTTAAAGGAACCGTTTTTAGTACGGGAGGATATTCTGCTTTGTACGGTCAGGCATTGTCTTCTGCTTTAATATTGGAGAGCATAGATATTCCGGAAAGATCAGAAGCGAATGCATCCCTCTCGCCGATTTTTCTTGGGGCAGGTTTACAGAAAATTGCCAAGGATAAGAAATCATCTTGGGGAGTAAGATACGATTATACCAATGTGTCTGCTTATTTTGCCTTAGTTGATCAGAAGCCGGATTATTTTCAAGTACCGGAATACCATGCTGCAGATGCCAACTTTCGAATAAAAACAAAAAAGGGGGGGATGATAAAATACTATACTACTTTTTCTGCTAATCGTTTAGGCATACGTCAACCCAATATCAATGATTCATTATTAAAGAACACATTCGGTTTGGAAAATACCAATTGGTATCAAAATTTAAGTTGGAGAGAAAATTTGGGACAGGGCTGGAAGATGAATCTGGCCATGGGTTTCAGTACAGACCATAATGACATAACCCAGCAAATACAAAATCAAAGTAACCAGCCGATTTTAGTTGGGTTGCCTTGGATTGATTCTGCTAATTTTCATTATATTACCCGTTCAGATCTTAGTCAAATCAGAGCCGTGTTTGATAAAAGATTGAGTGGCATTAGTGTTATTCGTTTTGGTGGTGAACACATGTATTTGTACAATAAAATCAATTATAATAACAGAAACGCCTTTTTGCCGGACAACTACACGGCATTGTTTAGTGAAGCAGATTTATATATCACCAATAACCTGGCTGCTAAATTGGGTATCAGAGTTGAATATTCCTCTTTAATAAAACAAACAAATATTGCCCCCAGGTTATCAATGGCTTATAAAACCGGAAAAGGAGCACAAATGAGTATTGCATTTGGAACCTTTTACCAGAAGCCCGAAAACAATATTTTGTATGCGACTACCAACTTAGGATATACAAAAGCTACCCATTTTATAATCAACTATTTAAAGAATACCACACTCCAAACTTTTCGAGTGGAAGCATTTTATAAAAAATATACAGACTTAGTAAAAACTTATCCGGCTATCAATAATAACGGATATGGAGATGCGAAAGGAATTGAATTGTATTGGAGAGATAAAAAAAGTATCAAGGGGCTGGATTACTGGATTAGTTATTCTTACTTAAATACCAAGCGTGATTACCTGAATTATCCAACACAATTACAACCCAACTTTGCTGCTGATCATACTGCATCATTGGTAATGAAGAAGTTTGTAAATAGCATCAATACCGGATTCAATTTTACATATACATATGCAACCGGGAGGCCTTATTATAATTTGATGAGAAACGGGAATAAATATGAAATAGCCGATCAGGGAAAAACGATTGATTACAATTCTTTGGGGGTTAGCTTGAATTACTTAACCTCAATTGGTAAAGCCTATGCAGTAATAGTTGGATCGATGACGAATATGCTTAATAGCAACCAAATATTTGGATATAATTATTCATACAACAGTGCAAGAAAAGAAGCCATTACACCAGCAGCCCCTCGTTTTTATTTTATTGGCGTTTTTTTAAGTTGGGGTGTAGATAGACGACAAGATGCGATTAATAATAATTTGTGAAATTCTTTTGTCGTATGATGCAAGCTGTCATACTTTATCAACTGTAAAGAAGATGAATTAGCTCAAAATAACCTTAAAACAATACACTATGAACACTGAGCAACAAAAAGATGAACAACTCTGGCAGATTGCAAAAGCAAGGGCCAGTTTTAAATGGAGTTTTACCGGATACTTTGTAATCAATACATTTTTAGTAGGTATTTGGTTCCTAAGCTCCGGACCGTATTCTTATTTCTGGCCAATTTGGTCGTTACTGGGTATGGGGGTAGGGTTGGCTTTTCAATATTACTATGCTTATCATGGTAATAAATTGATCAGTATAGAAAAGGAATTTGAAAAATTAAAAAAAGAACAAGAAACCAAGGGATAAGCTTGCTGGATACTAAATAGTTAAAAATTAAAAGCTAAAAATTAAAAGTTAAAAATTATGAAGCAATTATTAGTAGTCGTAGGAATGTTATTTGCCGGGATGGCATTGTCACAATCAAAGTATGATGCAGGAATGGCTAAAGGCCTTGAACAATTAAAAACAGCTAAATCGGTAGAGGACATGAATGCAACTTCTGCTTTTTTTGAAAGAATTGGCGATGCTGAAAAAGACAAATGGTTGCCGTATTATTATGCAGCCTATAGCAATTATATGACCGGCTGGATGGATCCTAAAGCTGATAAAGATAAAGTAGGAGAGAAGAGTAAAGACCTGATCTCAAAAGCTGAAATGATAGAACATAATAATTCTGAAATATTTTGTATGCGTCAGATGGTAGCTGTTATGCAAATGACCGTTGACCCAATGGCACGTTGGCAGAGTTATGGTACAGAAGCAACAAATGCTTTACAAAGTGCCACAAAAGCCGATCCCAGTAATCCAAGAATTTATTATCTGAGTGGTCAAACTTTGATGAATACCCCGGAAGCATTCGGAGGTGGCAAAACAGTTGCTAAAAAATTACTCGAAAAATCTCTTGAATTATATAAAACCTTTCAACCGGCTTCACCTTTGCATCCTATATGGGGCAAGGAAGAAGCAGAAAAATTATTGGCAGCTTGTCAGTAATTTGTATATCTAATAAAAGCACTGGTTGTACAGCCACTGCTATTTTTGTATACTTAATCAACTGACTCATGGAAACTAATGAAAATAATCTCACTCCAAAAGAAAGTCTCGATTTAATTCATTCAATGATCGATAAGACTAAAGACTCAGTTGCAAATGATAGTTTTTATTTTTTATTATGGGGCTGGTTAGTGTTTGTTTGTTGTATTTCTTCTTTTATTTTATTGACTTGTTTTCAATACCTGAATCACTATTTAGTTTGGTTATTAATGCCTTTAGGGGGAATTATTTCGGGAATATATGGTTCTAGACAAGCCAAGATTAAAAGAGTAAATACTTTTGTAGA
>JAYTSC010000393.1:0-8400 GCA_043745885.1 Bacteroidota bacterium
TGGAAAAAAATCAATGGGCCTTATACAAGAAAGTACTAGAATATATTTTCAAATTAGGGGGGGCATTTGTTTTATCGGCTTTCTACATCCTACAAATGAAGCCGGCAAAAGCGTTACCAGTCATTTATTTTAGATGGGATGCTTTTAAAGGGCTGATGAATTATTAAATGATTTTTATCTCAGGTAAAAACTGAATGAATTTGCCTTTATAAGTACCCTGGAAACTTTCGATAATAAATTCAGAGAAATTATGGGCTAAGATTAGAATATAATCAATCGAACTTAGATCAACTTCCTTTCTACTTTTTATTTCTAATCCGGTTCCAGGCATAAATTTCCCCTGTTTCAAATCTGTATCATCAATAATATAATCTATTTCTTTATAGGTGATATTAATGGCATTCAAGAAGATACAACCCTTTGCTGCTGCTCCAAAGGCGACAATTTTTTTATTTTGTGATTTTAAATCACTGATAATTTGTTTGCATATTTTTAAATGCGCATGCACTTGTTGTCCCCATTTTTTATAATAATCCAAGTCAAATCTTTTCTCTGATTCAATAAACGCATCTATAGAAGTATCCGGACTATAAAAAGAATTTTGTTTGGCCATAACCAATCTAAGCGTCCCACCATGTATCTTTTGTTTTTCTACCCTGATTATTTTAAATCCATGTTTTTCCATCATCATTTTTAGAGGTATCAGTGAATAAAAGTAAACATGTTCATGATACACTTGGTCAAACTGGTTTGTTTCTAAGTCATGAATCCAATAAGGAAATTCCAATACCCACAATCCGTTATCATCTAGAATATAAGATACTCCTTCTGCAAATGAATTAATATCTTTCAGGTGTTGAAATACGTTAGTTGAAGTAACGACCCTTGCTTTTTTTGTAACCTTTTTAGCTGTTTCAATTGAAAAAAAACCATTTAATACAGATATCCCTTTTTCTTCTGACAATACTGCTAAATTTTTTGAAGGATCAATATTAAGAAATGACAAATTAAAATTTGATGCAGCTTTAAATGCAGATAATAAAGTACCGTCATTGCCTCCAATATCTACAATTAAATCATTCAAATTTAATTTTATTAATCCCGAAATATAATCAAACATTCTTGTGCAATGATTAATATAGGGGATATTTACTTCTGATTTAAACAAATAATTGCTGAACAATAACTCACTATTTACAGAGTGACTTAAGGCTGACAAATGGGATTTAATGAAAAAATTAACTTTTAAAGGGTATCTATCACAGTGTAAAGATTCCTCCCTAGAATTATTTAAATTATTAACCAGAGGAAAATTACCTAACTCAAAATAAGTAATTAAATTATCGTCCCCGGTAATTGGACAGTTTATAATTTTTTCTATCTCTTTGTTTTCCATAAACTTAATTACGTTTAAATAACACACCATTCTTAATTCCTATTGCACTTAGTAACTTTCTTTTGATAAACAACAAATCCCAGTTGATAATATTTATATAAGTAATTAAAAATACAGTAATTAAGTAAATAATTTTTAATAAACTATTTAATGCAAATATTTTTGATTTAAATATATAAGCACTACAATTCAATGAAATAGCTAATCCGATAAAATTTCTTGAAATATAGTTATTCTTTTTAAAGTGTTTCGACATTGAATTTGACTCATTTGAAACTCCACCTTTTGAGATGTAATGAGATGTACTATCTAAAACCTTTATTTTACCCTGAAATAATAACGCACTAACCACTTCCCAATCGAAGCCCATTTCATCATAAAATTCTATTGGAAGTAAGGCTGATTTTCTAATTAAACCATAAAAATATCCGTTCAAACTTACTGAAGAATAAAATTTAATTATTCTATTGAAAGGAGAGTTGTATAGTAAGCTCACACTTGAATCAGCATGTATCTCCTTTCCATTATCTTGATAAATACATTTTCCTGTGCAAACAGTAAAATCAGAATTATTTTCTAAAAAAGAATAACAGTTTTCAATAAAATATTCATCCAGCCAATCATCATCGGCTAACCACATAAAATATTTTCCTTTGGCCAAATCCTTTACAAATGCATAATTGGAAACTGTTTTTATACTATTCGCCTGTTTATAATAGATGATTCTAGCATCTTTATCTGAAAATTCTTTAACAATTTTATCGATTTCAGGATTAGGAGAATTATCATTAGAGATAATAATTTCAATATTCGTATACGATTGAGTTAATACTGATTTTAATGCCTTCCTCATTTCAATAGGCCGATTATAGATAGGCATCCCAATGGTAATTAGTGCACTCATTTTTTCTTCTTTAAATATGCAACAAATTGGTCTCCTTTTTTTGCTCGATTCAACTTTTTTGCCTGCAAATTAAAATTAGCTATCTGTTCATTGGAGAAAATTGAACTTTGAGTATTCATTAAATAGGATTTATTATCCATAAGAGGGATATCGTTGCAGTATTGTTCACTACCCCAAAATTGAAAATCAGTTGAATCAAACTCAATGTGTACAATCTCAAATCCTGACTTTTCTACCAACATTTCAAAGCTTTTTTTAGAATGGAGATAAAAATGCCTAGGTGCATCTAATGAAACCCAATTCGTTTGGTATTTTTCCCAAGCATAAGAAGATACGGTGGGTATTCTGATGAAACATACTCCATCATTATTTAGCTTTTCGTATACTAATTTCATTTGTTCAACTTGGTGATCCATATGCTCTAAAACGTGATGAAGCATAATTAAATCCCAGCCCGGTACTTCATTTGCCAATTCTTTTTTTTCTATTAATAACCCATTATCATACTGAATGGATTCCTTTATATAAGGATCTATCCCCTTTAAATTTTTCATTCCCGAATGAGCCATCGCATACAGTATATTACCGCTTCCACAACCTACATCTAAAACCTTTGCACTATGTTTTATTTTCGTTTTTGCTATCAATCTCAAAACCGGATTGACATGTATCGAATGAAGAATTGCTCCGATTATTCCTTTATTAAATAATGCATAATTGGTTCGTTGATAAGCAACCCACTTTTGTAGTTTCGTATTCTTCGTTAATAGTTTTTGATTAAAAGAATAGTAGGTATTGGGATAAAAGTCATCAAGGTTATTTGGCGGATTTTGTATCTGCAGACAACCACAATTTCCGCAAATAAAATAATCAAATTGAATTCTTGTTCCAATCATCATCTCTCTAGCTACAAAATGTGTATTGCTTTCGGGGTTGCCACAGATTCCACAAGTTTGACTCATACGCTTTAAGATAATTTTCTTAATTTGCTTAATTGTAACAGGGCCAAATTAACTCAATTTTATTAATTTACCATAATGACCATTCAATACGATCACCAAATCTTTTGCGAACAGCAGTTTGGAGGCATTTCCAGGTATTTTTATGAATTAATTAAAGGTGCTTCACAAATCGATGGCATCAAAACTATTTTAGATGTAAAATATTCAGACAATGTTTTTCTACAAAAATTACAACCGGATAGCAGTTGGTTAACCCATGCAAAATTTAAAGGGAAAAGAGATTTGGTTAGATTCATCAATTATTACCATACTAAATGGGCTGCCAATAAAAACCAATTCGATATTTTCCACCCAACTTATTTTAATAATTCTTGCATCCAAAATTCACATGGGAAACCAATGGTGATAACGGTTTTAGACTTAATCGATGAAAAATACCATGTAAATAATCCCGTATTTTCATCTCTTATAAAACATAGAAAAAAGACGATTGCAGCCGCTCAATACATAATTGCTATATCCGAAAACACAAAAAAAGACATTATTGATTATTTTGGTATTGCACCTGAAAAAGTAAAAGTAATCTATCTGGGTAATTCATTAGAGCCAGCAGAGATTGCTTTATTTGAAAAAACAACAACCAACCATTCTCCTTACCTATTATACGTAGGAAGCAGAAAAGGGCTGCATAAAAATTTCGAAAATTTTATGCTGGCAATGAGTGATGTTTTAACAAGCGAAAAGGAGATTTCGCTTGTTTTTGGAGGTGGGGGGGCTTTTACACCTGAGGAGAAAAAGCTATTTGATCAACTAGGTATACATCAACGCGTATTTCAGGTCCCCATTGTCAGTGACAGTGTACTCATTGGATTGTATAAAAACGCCTCCTTATTTATATACCCTAGTCTGTATGAAGGTTTTGGCTTACCGATATTGGAGGCTTTCAGTTGCGGCACAGCTTGTGTTATTAGTAAGGGTTCCAGTATTGAAGAAGTGGGACTAAATGCCGCAGCTTATTTTGACCCCACCAGCCCAGAAGAAATGGCTAAAGAAGTTTTACACGTATACAAGAATCAACAATTACAATCGGAACTGAGTGCAGCAGGTCTTCTTCGCTCGAAAGACTTTAAGTGGCAAAATACGGTTAAAGAAACTTTAGCTACCTACCAGCGTTTGATTTAAGATGAATCTTTTTTGTTGAACAAATCGATAAGCTTCGAAATACGTATAGAAAATTTCATAAATAATCTATTAATTACATTAGTTTGTAATGACAAATGGTTACATATTTTCAAGGCCTAACCTATTTTTCAACTTAAACAACCATTTGCCAAACCCTGTTAGTAACAAGTAATGCAATATTTTAAGGCGTATTTGCCATAGACTTAAAGGCAATGAAAAACCAAAATAAGACTCGTAAACTTTTCGATTTTCCTCCAATGATTGAAGATAATTGTTGGAGCTAACCCCGGAATCATCAAAAACGACTAATAGCTTGTTTAGGTAGAGATAGGGTTCATTCGCAATTCGGCACATTAAGTCATAATCCATTGCAATTTTATACCGGTCTTTGAACAAACCAATCCTATTATAAACTTCTCTTTTTACAAACCAAGTTGGGTGTGATACACTTCTCATTCCCCTGTATAACTTACTTTTTTCAAAAGGTTTTCCAATAATTACCTCTTTCCCAGCTCTAACCAATTGTATATTTCCACTTACCCATTGAATGCCGGAATGCTGATTAAAAACATCTTTTACATATGTTACCACATCATTTGATGCATATACATCTCCGGAATTTAAAAAATGAGTAATAGAAGAACTTGCTTTTTGAATTCCTTTGTTAAAGGCATCTGAAATGCCCTTATCCTGTTCATTAATCCATTTGCGATAAATGGGTTGAGGAGTATTTAGTAACCAATTTTCAATTTCAGAACTGGTCGATCCATTAATTATCCAATGCTCATCAGGCAAACGCGATTGGCTATCAACCGATGTACAGGTTTTTTGAAGATTTATTAGATTATTGAAACAAATGGAAATGATGGATATGCCATTCATGGGTTAAAATTAAAACATATTCTTTCCTATCCAAGAAATTCAATCCCTCTCTTCAATAAATTATCTCAGTTATGAGCTTTTTTTCAAACATTTTTTAACTTTTCTAAAAAAACTGCCATCCCCTTCCGCTTTTCATTATTCAAGTGGTAACTTATATTATGGGTATAGTATTTTTTCAAATCATAGAAAGAATTCGTATTTTTTTTCAGCACTTCCTCAATATGTGAAACACCATAACCGTTTGCTCGGTTAAATGCATACTCAAATTCAGCTCCTATTTCTTTATTGGCAGCCCAAACTGCAAAAACGAAGGGCAAGCCTGTAAGGGCCTTCCATGCTGTGCCGAGATCAAAAGTATAAGCTGAAATAGTTCTTTGCTCCAAAGCCCTATCTCCAATCACCATTCCGGCTGTTGTTCCTTGGATCTTGGATCGAAAATCTTCCTGAGCATCTTTAAATTCTACATCTACCTGCCAATATTCTTTTAATAAGATCTTCGCAAGACTTACAGATGTTTTGCTTTGGTAATCCAGGATTACTTTTTTTATTTCTGGCATCGGTACCTCACTAAAAATGGCCACAGAAGCGACTTCTCCCTCTGTGCCTATGCAGAAATCAGTTAGAATACGAGCTTCATTTAACATGGGCAATATAGCAACAGGTACCAATCCCAAATCAATTTCATCATTCAGCAACATTTCGGCAATACGGGAGGGATATTCTTCAACTAATTCAATTTTATCCATTAACCCTGATCTCTTTACACCAAACAATAGTGGAATAGTATTTAAATAACTTACCGCCCCAATGCGTATTCTCTTGTCCAATTCATTTAATTTTGCAACAAAGAAACTCAATTAGTGGCTAAAAAGTAACATTTATTAACTGCTAATTACAAATTACTAATTAATGGAACTCATACAGTTAACTGCCATCTCCCCAATTGATGGTCGATACCGCAAACAAGTAGAACACCTCGATGCGTATTTTTCAGAATTCGCACTTATTAAGTATCGTGTATTGGTAGAAATCGAATACTTTTTCTTTCTGGCAGATCAGAAATTCTTCAAACTCCCCACCAAGGGCAGATCAGCATTGATGAAGATAATTGATGAATTTGCTCTCGAGGATGCCCAAAAAATCAAACAGATAGAAACCATTACCAACCACGATGTAAAAGCTGTTGAGTATTTTATAAAAGAACAATTCGATAAAACCGGTATTCCAAAACTCAAAGAGTGGGTGCATTTTGGCCTAACCTCACAAGATATCAATAACACGGCTATCCCTTTAAGTTGGAAGCATTGTATGGAACATGAATACCTGCCTTCTATTATTAATTTACAAAATAGTTTGTACCAATTGGCAGTCCAATGGAGAAATATTCCATTGCTTGCACGTACGCATGGTCAACCGGCTTCCCCTACAAGACTTGGCAAAGAAATTATGGTGTTTGTGGAAAGATTGAATAACCAAATAGAGCTTTTTTCCAGTATACCTTTTGCTGCCAAATTTGGTGGTGCAACAGGTAATTTTAATGCACATCATGTGGCATTTCCAAAAAAGAATTGGGTACTATTGGGAAATAAATTTGTAGAAGATATTCTGGGATTACAACGAATGCAGTTTACTACACAAATAGAACATTACGATTCATTGGCCGCTCATTTTGATGCGATAAAACGATTGAATAATATACTACTCGATTGTAGCAAGGATATATGGACTTATATCAGCATGGATTATTTTAAGCAAAAAACAAAAAAAGGGGAAGTGGGTTCCTCTGCCATGCCTCACAAAGTAAACCCTATTGATTTTGAAAACGCAGAGGGCAATTTAGGCATGGCTAATGCATTGCTTGAACATCTTTCTGCAAAACTTCCATTAAGCCGATTACAACGTGATTTAACAGATTCAACTGTTTTAAGAAATATAGGTGTGCCCATGGCACATATTGCCATTGCTATTAAATCATTAGAAAAGGGCTTGGGCAAATTAATATTAAACGAATCAAAAATAAAAGATGATTTAGAAAATAACTGGGCTGTAGTGGCAGAAGCCATACAAACCATCCTTCGCCGCGAAAACTATCCAAATCCATATGAGGCCTTAAAAGATTTAACAAGGGACAATCATACTATCGATAAAAAGGCAATTCAAGATTTTATAAACAAACTAAAAATAAATGCTGCTCTAAAAAAAGAACTAAAAAGAATAACGCCTAAAAACTATGTAGGTGTTAACCCTGAGTATTGATCCTTTCATTCAGACCTTAACCCATTTGAATCACTTTCTCTTTGGGTAAAATTGATTAACTTCTATTGAATTAGCAGATGCAATGATATTCGTAGCATTCAATGGCGGAAAACAAACCATTTATGAAAACAGAGAAATCAAACAGATTATCAAATAAGCCCAGGTCATCTGTAAGCAAGAGCACTTCGCAAAAAAAAAATCTAAAATTTAATAAGTGAATACCCTTTCAACTGATAAGTGGTAAGTGTGGTTATTGCAGATAAGGCTACTTTTACATCAGGGGCAATGGTTGTAGGATCAATATTTCGTTTAAAAACTGACTGGCCGCAAACAAATATTTTAACACCCGCCTCTTTAAGCGCAGTAAATAAAGGAAGGTTAGGGTTATTAACCGTAAATTTCTTTTGATAGGCTTCATTGTTCACTACAAACTGAGCAGCAGCACTATGAATAACCATCACAACATGTAACTTATCTTTCTTAACGCCACCCAGTGCATGTAAATTTACCAATGCGGCCACTTTTTCAAAAAGATCATGAATCATTTCAGGTTTTTCGTTGGTAGTGGTTACTTCCACAACAATTTTATAATCTAAGAAAGGGTCTGGAAACTCAACAGCAAATGGCACTTCACTTACCGTACCAAAATTTTTAATAACAGGATTAACTTTTGTTTGCGCATTGCTTATTAGAAATAGGTTAGCAAATATGAATGGCAAAAATATTTTTTTCATTGTCTATATTTTATGCCAACAAGGTATGACTTTTTTGGAATTGAGAAAAGTCTAATGTCAATTGCTCTTCAACAGATACTTTTA
>JAYTSC010000394.1:0-3846 GCA_043745885.1 Bacteroidota bacterium
AAAGTAAAAATTTTAATCCATTTCTTTGCATCTTCGTCACTTGCATTTAACCAAAATTGGTAAAATTGGTAAGGGGAGGTTTTCTTTGCATCCAACCAAATATTTCCTTTCTCGGTTTTACCGAATTTCCCACCATCTGCTTTGGTTATTAATGGGCAAGTGAAAGCAAAAGCTTCTCCACCTGTTTTACGTCGAATGAGTTCTGTTCCGGTTACAATATTTCCCCACTGGTCACTGCCGCCCATTTGTAGTTTGCAGTTTTTATTTTTATATAACCAGTAAAAATCATAACCCTGCACTAGTTGGTAAGTAAATTCTGTAAAACTCATTCCGGTTTCGCCTTCTATTCTTTTTTTTACGCTGTCTTTGGAAAGCATATAATTCACAGTTATGTGTTTGCCCACATCACGAATAAAATTCAGGAAACTGAAATCTTTAAACCAATCGTAGTTGTTTACCATTTCAGCGGCATTGGCCTTGCTATCTGTAAAGTCAAGAAATTTTGCCAACTGATTTTTGACGCCATTTTGGTTAAAAAGCAATACTTCTTCACTTAACAAATTCCGCTCTTCACTTTTCCCACTGGGATCGCCTACCATACCCGTTGCGCCACCAACCAAGGCAAAGGGTTTATGCCCGGCTTTTTGTAAATGCACCAATAATAAAATAGGAACTAAGCTGCCAATATGCAAACTGTCAGAGGTTGGATCAAAACCAATATATCCCGACACCATTTCCTTTGCTAATAATTCTGCGGTACCGGGCATGATATCCTGAACCATCCCTCTCCATTGTAATTCCTCAATCAAGGTCATTGCTTTACCATTTGTACAAAAGTAAGGAATCAGAAGATGTGAATCGTGGGGCTTGTCGTGAAAGCGATGTTTGTCGTGTATTCAGGCTTTGTTAATTATAACATTCAAGTCTTTAATATTAGTAATCTGCGGCTAAAAGAAGAATTAACTAATCACAAAAAAATGTAAACCATAAAAACCATTATTAAATTAGTAATTGGTCTTTCCCTTATTTCGATTCCTTACTTTTGCAAAATGAAACCAGTTGGCGACGGAACCCGGGCTCTCAATTTTCTGATTGACACCCTTCTTTTTTTTGTTCTTGCATTTTCTTCCTATAAAGCGTATAATTGGTATGTAATTTATTGGGGATATCCCGCTTATAATTTTGGTTGGTTCTTCTTTGGTTCCGCATTTGTGTATTATCTTTTTTTTGAAAGCATTTTTGCCAGAACACCGGGTAAATGGTTCACCTATTCAAAAGTTACCAATAGAACAGGAGGCAAGGCATCCTTTTTCTCCATTCTAATTAGAAGTATTACACGTTTAACTATCGTAGATTTATTCTTTATTCCTTTTTTAGGAAAGCCGCTGCATGATTATTTCAGCAAAACGGTTGTTGTCGAAGTGTAGGAGTATGTTCAGAATTTAATATCGCATAAAAAAAGAGTGTTTTCCCCGTTTTTTTGTCTAAGAGTAATGCTTACCTTTAGTTTGTAAAAAGATATTTTATTCAAAAAGGATGTAATATCAGCTGTGGGAATGATAGGCCACCCACAGGTTGTGTAGCAACTGCAATGTCTCAAGTAATTGCTTTTTGGCAATATCCTAATAATTATAATTACCAATCTATGCCATTAAATTTAGGAAATCTTGCTGTTCAACAATTGATGGCAGATACTGGAATAAGCGTTGGTATGAATTACGGTTGTACTGAGTCAAGTGTAACAGACATTCCAATTTTAGGAATTAGATCTGAGGAAAAGATTAGAGATGCTTTTTTGAATAGTTTTGGGTATACTAATGCAACATATTCGTTATATGGAGTAGGGTCTTACCAAGATGTTAGGAACGACCTAGATAATGGGAGGCCAGTCATATTGGGAGGGTATTCAGATTCTCAAACAATTTTTGGTATAGAACTGTATCCCGAGGGAGCTGGACATGATTGGGTATGTGATGGATATTTTAATATAGTTTATCACTGCCCTCAGATTAGCTATTTATATTTTCAAATGAATTGGGGTTGGGATGGAAGTTATAATGGGTGGTATGCATATAATAATTGGAATGTAGTTTGGTATAATAATACAAATACTACTTATGAGTATTTCTTAACTTTTGTTCATAATATTCATCCATAGAATGGTAAAATATGTATGTGCCATATTTTTATTTTTTCAATCAATGTCTTTTTCATTTGGACAAAAATTTGAATGGTTTGTAAATCTCAATTCCGGGTTATTCAAATATAAAAATGTCAATCCGGGTTTTCAAAATCAGATAAATATAGGGTTAGGAAATGCTTATACAAATGACCCCTATAGCGACAAAAGTGGATTTCCAATAGGGCTTTCTGTAACAGTTCATAAAGTAAACCTGCAAAATATGCTTTTTGGGATTGATCTTGGCATAGAATCACTTGAAAGCAAGCAAGAGATAACTAAAGTGTATGGTCCGGTATATAGCAACTTACGTCAAGCAAAAGGAGAAACTTATTATCGCACCCCTTTTGTTAATCTATTTTCATTCTTGGGATATCAACTCAAACAAAAAACTTTTAATCTAAATTTGAAACTAGGCACCGACATTGCTGTTAGTGTTTGGAATTCTACTGACAAGGGTTCTGTTACAATAATACCAAACGACTCCTTGGTATCAATAAACTATAAATCACATGAAGGAGTTGATTTTAGGCTGCGTTGTCAAGCGGATATAGCATTTAAAAAAGTAGGGGGTTACATTGGCTATAGTTATGGGTTATGGAATGGTCATACGTCATCAGGAGGTTCTTCCAGCCGGGAAATTTATACTAGATATTTTAGAGTAGGACTGTTTTATAAGATCAAATAAGCATTTTTGTGTTCAATTAAATAAAAAGGAAATATAGGTATACGCTTAGATCGCCCAAATGTTTTTGTTGATGATGATTTTAATGATGATTTACTATCATTTTAAAGAGATCGTTGTTATTATAGGTTGGACTTTCACCGATTTTGACTGAAAGTAATCCGCTTGGTTTTAAATCGAATCTTAAATGCCTTTGTGATACCTAAGCGTATATACCTAAGAAAACATTTAGAAATTTTCGTCTTCAAACATTCCTTAAATCGCAATATATCACATCAACATTATCTTAATTTTGTTTTTTTGAAAAATCGAATAACTAAAAGGTTATACTTGAATTTACTTTCTAATCATGGCCAAAATAGCAATTAACATAGCAACGGGTAGTTTACAAAAAGCAGAGATAATTGTGGGTATTGACTTAGGTACAACCAATAGTTTGGTGGCCATCATTCATCCTGAAACAAAAAAGCCCATTTGTTTACAAGAACATGATTCTAGTAGTTTGGTGCCAAGTATTGTTCACTTTGACTCTTTGGGCAATGTCTCAGTAGGCGAGGAAGCAAAAAAATTGTTAGAAATTGATCCACAAAATACCATTTTCAGCGCTAAACGTTTAATGGGAAAAAGTTATAAAGACCTTGCAGAAAATGCGGATTTCTTCACTTACAAAGTAATTGATGATAATACGGAAAGTCTTGTAAAAGTACAAGTAGGGGAACGGTTTTATTCACCTGTTGAACTGGCTTCATTTATTTTAAAAGAATTGAAGCAAAGGGCAGAACATATTTTAAAAACACCCGTTACGAAAGCAGTAATTACCGTGCCTGCATATTTTAATGATACACAAAGACAGGCAACCCGAGATGCCGGTAAATTGGCCGGATTAGATGTGATGAGAATAGTAAATGAACCTACCGCAGCAAGCCTTGCTTACGGATTGGGTTTACATAAAGAGGAAAAGAAAACAATCGCCGTTTATGAT
>JAYTSC010000395.1:0-1728 GCA_043745885.1 Bacteroidota bacterium
CCCCGAAGATGGTAACAGAATGATTGTTGCTGATGACGGTGGAGCCCAGATAAGTTTCGATGGAGCCAATAACTGGAGCTCATTAAGTAACCAACCTACTGGTCAATTTTATAGGGTTTCTACAGACAATTCTTTTCCTTACAGAATATTAGGGGCACAACAAGATAACTCTACGGTAAGAATAAAAAGTAGAACATCAGGAGCAGGAATTACAGAAAGAGATTGGGAAATAACTGCTGGTGCAGAAAGCGGATATGTGATGGCCGACCCGCTTAATCCGGAAATTGTTTATGGAGGTAATTATGGAGGTTATTTATCAAGACTTGATCATAAAACTGGAGAAAATCGGGCGATAGACGTCTGGCCAGACAATCCAATGGGTGCCGGTGCCGATGTTTTAAAATATCGTTTTCAATGGAACTTTCCTTTCTTCTTTTCACCTCACAATCCTAAGCGCTTATATGCAGGTGGTAACCATTTATTTGTTACTGAAAATGAAGGAAGAAGCTGGGAAACCATTAGTCCTGATTTGACAACTAATGATAAATCAAGACAAGTATCAAGTGGTGGCCCAATTACCAAAGACAATACTTCCGTTGAATATTACTGTACTATTTTTACTGCTGCTGAATCGGTTTTAGAAAAGGACTTACTGTGGACAGGTAGTGATGATGGTTTAGTAAATGTAAGTAAAGACGGAGGCAAGAATTGGGAAAATGTTACCCCTCCGGAAGCAGGAAAATGGATGATGTGGAACTGTATTGAAACGGATCCATTTAAAAAAGGTACTGCTTATTTTGTTGGAACAAAATATAAACTGGATGACTATGCTCCTTATATCTTCAAAACAGAAGACTACGGAAAAAGCTGGAAAAAAATAATCAATGGGATAGATAACCTGCATTTTACTCGTGCCATGCGTGCCGATAAAAAACGTCCGGGTTTGTTGTATGCCGGAACGGAATTTGGTATGTACATAAGTTATGATGATGGTGCCAATTGGAAAAAATTTCAGTTAAATCTGCCCATTGTTCCTATTACTGACATGACCATTAAAGAAAATGATTTGATTGTTGCTACTCAGGGCAGAGCTTTCTGGGTTATTGATGATTTGGGAATTTTACAGCAAAAAGATGTTTCAATCGTAAATAAAAATTTACATGTCTTTACTGTAAATGATTCATACAGAACAGAAGGTGGGGGAAGAAGAGGAAGGCGTGGCCAGGGAGGAATGCCACAGAATGTTGGCGAAAACCCGGTAAGTGGCGCGGTATTTAATTATTATTTGAAAGATGCCAATGACTCATCTAAGGTATCTATTACCATTTTTGATAAGCAGAAGAAACCCATTAAAACTTTTAGCAAAAAAGAAAAATTACCTGCCGATAAAATTGATTTTAATAATGGCATGAATCAATTTGCCTGGGATATGAATTACCCCCCTGCTGAGTCTTCAGAAGGATTTATTTTATGGAATGGGGGTATTGGTTCAACCAAAGCTGCACCGGGTAAATATAGTGCAAGGTTTAGGTATGGAAAAGATTCTGTTGATGTTCCATTTGTGATTAAAGCGGATCCTAATTATAAAACAACAGAAGCAGAATATGATGCACAAATTTCATTCCTGTTGGAAATAAAGGATAAATTTAGCGAAGTACAAATAGCAATTAAAAACATCAGATCCTTGCGTACCCAAATCAATGATTTTACAAGTAAGTTAGATACGAC
>JAYTSC010000396.1:0-6079 GCA_043745885.1 Bacteroidota bacterium
GATAACACCATCCTTGGCTCTTGATCCATACAAAGCTGCTGCCGGAGCTCCTTTTAAAACCGACATACTTTCTATATCATCCGGGTTGATACTCGATAACCCATCTCCTCCATCTGAAGTGATACCGCCTCCTTTTACACCATTGGTTTGACCATTAAAATTCGTATTATCAATTGGTACGCCATTGATAACTATCAATGGATTGTTTTGCCCATTGATAGAAGACTGGCCTCTAATACGAATTTTCGAAGATCCACCGGGGCCGGTGCCTAAACTGGAAATATTTAAACCTGCAACTCTTCCTTGAAGTGTATTAATTGGGTTGGAAGTTCTATTAACCGATAATTGTTCAGTATTTACATTAGTGGCAGAATACCCTAAGCCCCGTGCTTGTTTTTTTATACCCAATGCACTTACAACCACATCCTCAAGCCTAACAACTTCTTTTACCAATTTTACATCAATAGTTGTACGGTTAGATACGGGAATTTCCAAAATTTCAAAACCCAGAAAACTGAAAATAAGTACAGCATTTGACCTGGCAGTGATACTATATTTGCCACCAGCCAAGGTAATTACACCTTTTTCAGTGCCTTTTATTAAAATAGAAACGCCCGCAAGCTTTGACCCTATTTCATCTGAAACAGTGCCTGAAATTGTCTGAGATTGTGCATTGAAAGCTAAAAAAAGCAGAGAAATAAATAATACTCTTTTCCCAAATACCCGATTTAAGAATGGACAGATTTTTTCTTTCATAAAACAATTAGTTTGAAGTTAATTTAAAAAATGCCATGTAGTAAAGGCACGACAGCTCAATTTTATGTCTCATAAAAATATTCAGTTAGGAAGGCAAAAACTACCATAAATAAACATCGTTGCATTTTATACAAATTGTCTGAAATTATTTCACTTTCTTTATCTTGTCAATTAAGTAGAAAAAAATCGAATCGTTTAAAGCTTGTCATGAATCAATTTGTACTTCAACAAGACGGAACGGGTGCACTACATATATTTCCCCATTTATTAGAGTTGGGAGTAGTAAAAAATATATCGTTTCGATTAAACGCATTTCAAAAAAAACGAAAAAATGGGATTTTACTATATTATATAATAGATGGAAAATTCGAATGGACCATTGACAAACAATTACACAAACTTTTCCCAGGTGATGCAATTTTGGTATTACCTGAGCAGGAATTTGGAAATGCAGAAAGTGTTTTGGAAATAGGTTCCTTTACTTGGATCCATATTAAAATGCCCAAAAAATGGCATGGCCAAATTTTGCCCGGCAAATGGAGTAGTCTAACAACAAAAGAATGGGATTCTATTTCCAATATTCTTTTAAACAATAATTCTCCGTTACTATCCAAATTCTCTGACTTGGGTAAGGTACTTAAAAAAATACAATCCGAATTGAGCAATAAAGAAATTGGCTATGTAACTACGATAAACCATTTAATCGATAATTTATTTATTCAATTAACAAGACAACTAACCAGGCAAATTAACATAGGTCGAGACTTTCCTAAAACTTTTATGAATCTTGAACAAACCTTACGACAGAATTTATCTGACCAATGGACCGTAGAACAAATGGCTACATTAGTAGGTATTGGCACAACTCAGTTTAATGAAAAAGTAAAAAGCTTTACCGGATTTTCTCCAATAACTTATTTAATAAATATTCGTATTTCAGAAGCAATTAAACTATTAAAACAGGCTGACATTAGCTTAACAGACATTGCATTAAACACGGGTTTTTATTCATCTCAACATTTTTCTACTACTTTTAAAAAACTAACCGGTTATACACCAAGTGAGTTCAGGAAAAACAATTCATTCAAAAATTAATTAATATGAAATGTATCATCTCTATAGAATTAGGAACAAATGCCATAAGAGTAGTTGCATTTGATTTGAAAGGAATTGTGATAGGCTCACTAAAAGGATACTGTCCTACTTTTCATTCAGAACCAGACTCTAGTGAACAAGATCCGGATCAACTATTTATAACGATGTTATATGTATTAAAAAACTTACTAAATGATTTTGTACACCCTAAAAAATATGTAGTTACCTCCATTTGTTTTAGTGCTTCTATGCACAGCGTGTTAGCAACTGATAAAAACGGAAATCCTATTGGCAATGCCATCACATGGTCGGATAACAGGGCCAAAGAAGAAGCAGATGCATTAAAATTATCCGAATTAGGAAAAAGTATTTATACTGCAACAGGTACCCCACTGCACCCAATGTCACCGTTAGCAAAAATTACATGGATTAAAAATCATGATAAAACAAGATTTAAAAAAACGTCTAAATTTTTATCCATTAAAAGTTACATCATTCAGCAACTCACCGGAGAGTGTTTGATAGACTATAGTATTGCCTCAGCTACCGGTTTATTAAATATTCATAAAATCAAATGGGAATCTGATGCATTAAAATTTGCAGGAATTACACAAAGCATGTTGCCAGAGTTGGTTCCGATATTTGCTTCAGCTGGTAAGTTGAAAAAAGCTTACCAAAATTCCTTAGGCCTTTCAACAGATGTAAAAATTTTAGTTGGATCAAGTGATGGATGTATGGCTATCTTAGGAGATGGCGTTAATGGAGAAGGGAAAGCAACCATAACTATTGAAGATAGTGGTGCTGTAAGGGTAATGGGCAGCAATGTATTACAAGATGAAAAACAACGTTTCTTTAATTACTTACTTACAGAAAATTGTTATGTATCCGGGGGCCCAACCAATAATGGAGGAATTATTTTTGAATGGTTAACACGTCAATTAGGTGATTTTAAAAATCCCTTTGATATTGATCATAGTATGCAACAGTTAATAGCGGATGCCTCAAAAATTCCTGTTGGATCTGATGGTTTAATATTCCTGCCCTATTTATTAGGAGAAAGAGCACCTATATGGAATGCTAATGCCAGAGGTGCTTATTTTGGATTAAATATTAACCATGAAAAAGCACATATGGTAAGAGCCACTATCGAGGGCATTCTCTATGAGATATATAGTATTGGAAAAACATTGGAAGAAAACAGAAGTATTAAAAGTCTATCAATCAATGGAAGTTTTGCCTCCATCCCTTTTTGTTCTCAAATGATTGCAGATATTTTTAATAAACCAGTACAACTTCGACAAAATTCGCAAAGTGTGAGTTATGGTACTTTTTTATTATGTGCCACAGAAATGGGAATGTATACATCTTTAGATGACGCAGCAAAAACAGTAGAACTACCCAACACATTCAAACCACAAAAACAAAACCATGCTATCTACGGCGACTATTTCAAACTTTTCGAAAAATTGAGCACCAAATTAAAAGATGAATTTGAAACCATATCATCCCTTCAACATAAATATGCGATAGAGAAATAATATATAAGACATTCTTCATTAACCAAAACGAAAACAATGGCAAAAATAAAATTCGTAATTCTTGTTATGCTGATATATACACTTAGTGTAAATGCACAACATGTAACCTTAACACCTGATCAAATTAAAGGAGTAACCCCAGAATGGAAAGGTGAAAGGTTCGCAGATGGAAGACCAAGAGTATCTGATATATTATTAGAAAGACTAAAAAAAGTTCATCTTGAAGAAGCGTGGGGTATTTTACGAAATAAAGGTTACCAAAACCAATTTGAAGGTGACTGGAAAGTGGAACATGAAGATGCTACTATGACAGGAAGAGTGGTAACTGCTCAGTACCTGCCTTTGAGGCCGGATATGGATAAAGTAATGAAAGATATTGGCAAAGTTGAAAAGCGGGTTGGTGCTACCAACTCCTGGCCTATTGATGTTTTAAAAGATGGAGATGTATATGTAGCCGATAGTTATGGGAAAATCGTTGATGGCACTTTGATTGGCGATAATCTGGGTAATTCCATTTATGCCAAATCGCATCGTGGGGTAATTTTTTATGGTTCTGTGAGAGATGTAGAAGGACTAGATGAAATTAATGGGTTTAATTCATGGACAAAAGGAAATGATCCATCTTATATTCAACAGATGATGTTAGGGGGGATTAATGTCCCTATTCGTATTGGTAGAGCTACCGTATTACCCGGAGATGCCGTGCTTGCCAAAAAGTATGGTGTGGTATTTATTCCGGCTCATTTGTTAGAAGAAGTTGTAGTGAATGCCGAATATATCGCCTTACAAGATGTCTTTGGACACTTACGATTACGTGAACAAAAATATACACCGGGAGAAATCGACACAAAATGGACTGATGCAATCAATAAAGATTTTATTCAGTGGTTTGATGCAAATGCAAGCAAATTTCCCATGACTAGACAGGAACTCGATAAACTAATGAAAGACAAAAATTTATAGTAAGCGATTCACCTATTTTTTAAAATTTAAAAACATAATTATGACCCCTTCACAAAAACACTTAGCAAAACTTGGATTAAAAGACCAGGACATTTTGGTTGAACCTCAAAAAGAAAAAGAAGAAATTCCTGAAAACAGCCGACGTAATTTTTTCAAAAAAACAACTTTAGGTGGAATAAGTTTAGGTGGGGCTTTTTTGCTCTCCCCTATTGAAGATCTGATAGCACAGAGTACACAAAAAGTAAGTCGTTTTTCTGCACCCTCAGATTTGAAAATAACGGATATCCGTTATGCTACAACTACCGTACTTGGTCGTACTTCTATACTTCGCATTGATACCAATCAGGGAATTTATGGTTTAGGAGAAGTAAGAGATGGTGCTGATGAGCGGTATGCGTTAATGTTAAAGAGCCGCATAGTTGGACTAAATCCTTGTAATGTGGAACAAATTTTTAAAGCCATAAAACAATTTGGTGGCCCTAGCAGACAAGCAGGTGGGGTATGTGGTGTTGAAATGGCTCTTTGGGATATTTGTGGCAAAGCTTATAATGTTCCGGCATGGCAGTTATTGGGTGGAAGGTATCGCGATAAAATAAGATTATATGCTGATACACCTGAAGCTTCCTCTCCCGAAGCACAGAAAAAATTAATGGATTATCGAATAAATTATCAAGGCTATACATGGTTAAAAATGGACCTAAGTATTGCAGAATTAAAAGGTATTCCCGGAGCTTTGGTGAATGATAAATTCTGGAAAAATGATAAAGGAGATTTAGCACAATGGGGAGATCAAAGAAATTTCCAATCTTATGGAAATACAGTCCATCCTTTTACACAAATTCAAATTACTGATAAAGGACTTGATGAATTGGCGAAATTAGTAGACAATGTAAGAAGTATGCTTGGGTATGAAGTACCCTTAGCTACAGACCATTTTGGTCATTTCGATTTAAACAATGGAATACGTCTTGGTAAAGCTTTGGAAAAATATCGTCTTGCCTGGATGGAGGATATTGTTTCTTGGGAATTAACTGATCAATGGAAAACGATGTCTGATGCTTTGGAAACGCCTATGTTAACTGGAGAAGATATTTATCTCTTAAAAAACTTCAAACCATTAATTGATGCACATGCAGTAGATATCATTCATCCTGACCTTGCTTCATCTGGTGGATTATTAGAAACAAAAAGAATTGGTGACTATGCAGAAGAACATGGTATTGCCATGGCTATGCACCAAGCTGGTACTCCGGTATCATTTATGGCTGGTGTTCACTGTGCCGCAGCAACACAAAACTTCTTAGCTTTAGAGCATCACTCTATCGACTTGCCATGGTGGGAAAGCTTAGTCAAAACAACCGATGGAAAACCATTGATTACAAAAGGCTATGCCAACTTACCCCTCACTGCACCGGGCTTGGGAATTGAATTAAATGAAGATGTAGTAAAGCAACATTTACATCCATCTGATAAAAGCTATTTTGCACCAACAACTCAATGGGATGAAAAACGATCTCATGACAGGGTTTTCAGTTAATTAAATAATAAGAAAGTAACAAAGCTTCATTAATTGAGCTTTGTTACTTTTTAAATAGGCTATCACTATGAGTTCAATAATTGCTCCTTCACGTTGGTATCGCCTCATTCCTGTTGCGTTTATTACTTATAGCCTAGCTTATCTTGACCGTGCTAACTTTGGTTTTGCAGCAGCCGGTGAAATGGCTAAG